>DVND01000009.1 GCA_018714645.1 Candidatus Avimonoglobus intestinipullorum | reverse complement strand
GGCGGTGCTGTTGTTGAACCTGTTTATGACCCTGCTTGTGCAGAAATTCCCAATCAAGCTGGATATGACAGGCGCACAGCTCTATGAGCTGTCCGACGAGACAAAAACCATGCTCAGTCAATACGACACGCCTGTGGACATTTATTTTGTGGCGGGGGCGGGCTATGAAAGCGCGTACCGGCTGATTGGCAATATTGCGGAGGTATTGGAAAAGTATGCGCAGTACTGCCCGGAAATCAAATATACCAACATTGACAGCGACGAAAACCCGACTTTTGGGCAGAAATACGCGGAGGACGGGGAACGCATCACGCCGGGGACGGTGATTCTGGACGCGGGCGAACGCTTCCGGGTATATGAATACGGCGAATTTTACAATGCAAACACCAATGCGCAGGGCGAGGTTGTGGTATCCTCCATGCGGGCGGAGCAAGTCCTGAACGCGGGGCTGCGGTATGTGTCACGCACGGAAGATTTCACGGCGTATTTCGTAAAGGGGCACGAAGAACGGGAACTGGCAGGATTGGAGGAAAAGCTTGCAACGGAAAATTATATACTTGGAGAGTTGAACCTTTCCATGGAGGAAATCCCTGCTGATGCGAAGCTGCTCGTTTTTGCGGCGCCCCAGGTGGATTATACCGATACGGACATCGCGAAGCTTGATGCGTTTTTTGCCCGTGGGGGCAAAGGGCTGTTCCTTTTTGACTATACCTGCAGCGGTCTGACAAATCTGTATGCATATCTTCGCACCTGGGGGATCGGCGTTACGGACGAGGTGGCGGTGGAGCTGGATCAGGCGCATACGGTACCCCAGGCGGGGCTGCTGCTGGCCGCATACGGCGAGAGCACGGTCACTTCCGGTTTTGCTGAGAATGGCCGTTATATCGGATATGCGCCATACTCCAAAACGCTGCAACTGCTTTTTGAAGAAAACGGGGGCGTCAGGACGGAGCAGGTGCTGTGCACCACAGAGGATGCATACAGCACAGGGAATTTGGAGACTTTGGAAAACACCTCCGGCAACACCGGGGTGCAGGTGATTGCCGCTGCGGCAACCAGGCAGGGCAATACGCCCGCAGAGGATGCGATCCTGTTTGTATCCGGTAACAGCGCATTATTGGAGATTGAGGAACAGACCGTCGCCGGGTTTGGGTTGGCGAATTATGATTATATCGGCAACACACTGACGTTTTTGCAAGGTTCTTATGAAGATTACACCATCTCCCCCAAATATCTTGCCGGCGGCAGGCTGATACTCGACGGCAGGCAGGGATTGCTGATCGGAGCGCTGTTTATCATCGTTGTGCCGCTTGTTGTGCTGGTTTATGGCATTGTGGTATGGTTCAGGAGGAGGCATCTGTAGTGAACAAAATAGCTAGGAACAGCATCATTCTGGTTGCCGTTATCACCGTATTGGGCGCCGGGATATGGTGGGTTTTGCAGGCGGATCCGCAGGGCGCGCAGGAACCGCGGCAGGAGGAACCGGCGCTGCAGACGGTATATCAAATTGAAGAGGCGCAGATTACGGCTGTTGAAATTGAAGCTGAAGACAGCCTGATGCGGTTTTTCACACAGGACGGGCAATGGACGCTGGAAGGCTATGCACCGGAGCAGATTTCACAGTTTAAGGTGAAAAGCCTGCTGTCCGTTGTCGCGCAAATAGAAGCGCTCAGCGCCGTGTCGGATGCGCCGGAGGCCTGCGGGCTTGACGCGCCGTCGGTCATGGTAAAAATTGAACGGACGGATGGGAATGTGGACCTGGTAGAAATCGGCGATATGAGCCCTGTTTTAGGCGCATATTTTTTCAGGGTCAACGGCGGGGCGGTTTACACCATGTATACCCACAAGGTTGACGACCTTTTGAATCCCGCGGCGTTTTATACGAATTTCAGCCGGCTGGATCTCCAGGATTTGCAGATACAGGCCGTCCAGATTGAGCGGGAAGGGAAGCGCACAATCCAGCTGCGCCAAAAAGAGCAGGCAGATATCCTGCAGGGTATGACGGCCTGGGAAATCACCGCGCCGTTTGGCAGAACCTATGACGCGGATGACAGCTATGTCCAGGAGCAGATTTTGCAGAAGCTGCAGACGCTGGATATCAGCACGCCTGCGGGGAGTGCAGATACGGGCATACAGTCCCCTAAAGCGGTTATCACCGTATCGGCGCTGGACGGGGAGGAGGCTGTTGAAGTTGTCTTGAAGGTTGGGAATACCGCCGGGGACAGCACCTATGTCGCTTACGGGGACGGGGTGTATGCGGTGCCGGCCCAAAGCCTGGCATTTGTCGATATAGATGAAACGCTGCTGGTGTTTAAGCTGCTGGCGCTGGTGCCGGTACAGACGCTGCACACGCTGACACTGGCCTGCGGAGATGAGACCCATGTGTTTACAGTGACGCATTCCGCCATTGGGACGGACGGCGACCAGCTCAGCTTCCAAATCGATGGAACGCCCGCCAACGAGCAAAAGGCCAAGGAGGCCTACCGGCAGGTGATAGGGATAGAGGCAGCGGGCGAATACAGCGGCGCGCCGTTGGGCGAGGCCATTGCGGAGCTGGTATTTACATCGCAGGATGCGGTAAAGACAGTGACGTTCCGGGATATCGATGCGCTGTACGCCTCTTTCACCATAGACGGTGTGACGGAATTTGTGGTGAAGAAGCAGGCAGTGCTGGATATGGTGGATCAGATACGGGCATTTGCGGAAAATCCGCAGTAAAAAAACAGCCATACGGCTGTTTTTTTTATTTAATGCTGTCGATATCATAGGGCGTAATCTGGTAGACAAAGTAATTCAGCCAATTGGAAAACAGCAGGTTTGCGTGGCTCCGCCACCGCACCACCGGCGGCTTTGACGGATCGTCATTCTGAAAATAGTGCGCGGGTATGGCAGGATGCAGCCCTTTTTCCAAATCGCGGAAATATTCATCCTTCAGCGTGTTTGCGTCATATTCGGAATGCCCCGTTACAAAAATCCGCCGCCCGCCCTTGGTAAAGACGATGTACACCCCGGCTTCTTCGGATTCGGCTAAAATTTCCAATTCTTTCACCTTTTTAATGTCCTCCGCCCGCACCTCCGTGTAACGGGAATGGGGGGCATAAAACTCGTTGTCAAAGCCGCGCACCAGCTTCGCTGTACGGCGGTTGACACGGTGGCGGAACACGCCGGAGCATTTTTGGGGAAGGGCGTGCTTCGGCACGCCATAATGGTAATACAGCCCTGCCTGCGCCGCCCAACAGATGTGCAGCGTGGAGGTGACATGCGTTTTTGTCCACTCCATGATTTCCTGCAATTCCGCCCAGTAATCCACTTCGCCGAAATCCAGATTTTCCACCGGCGCGCCGGTGATGATCATACCGTCATATTTGCTTTTGCGGATTTCATCGAAGGTTTTGTAAAATTCCGCCAGATGTTCCGGCGGCGTATTTTTGGACTGGTGGGAATTCATGGTGATAAAATCGACCTCCACCTGCAGGGGCGAATTGCTCAAAAGCCGCAGCAGCTGGGTTTCCGTCGTGATTTTCGTGGGCATCAGATTCACAATTGCAATTTTTAACGGGCGGATATCCTGATGCATGGCCTTTTTTTCACTCATGACGAAAATGTTTTCCCCCCGCAGCTGTCTTGTGGCCGGGAGTCTGTCCGGGACTCTGATTGGCATAGCATATCCACTCCTTTTATTTGATCGTTGCATTTAAGTATAGCACATTTATTTTTGTTTTACAAGAATAATTTATGGCGGTGCGAAAATACTAAACCTAAACATTTGTGAAAAAAGGAGAACGCCATGCAGGAGCAAACACAGAATACAGCCGATAACAATGAAAATCAAACAGCGGACACCGCAGAGGAACGCAAGGGCATTATCGAGACCGGGACGGTGAAAACAAAAAATTCGCGGGGAACCATTTATTGCCTGAATATCATTGGGCAGATTGAAGGGCATATGATTTCATCGCCCCAGACCAAAACGACCAAATATGAGCATGTGCTGCCGCAGCTGGTGGACGTGGAGGAAGACGAGGAGATCGACGGCGTGCTGATTTTATTGAACACGGTCGGCGGTGACGTGGAGGCAGGGCTGGCGATTGCGGAGATGATTGCCGGGATGGAAAAGCCGAAGGTCTCCATGGTACTGGGCGGGGGGCACAGCATCGGGGTGCCGCTGGCGGTGTCGGCGGATGTGTCGTTTATTGTCCCTTCCGCCACCATGACCATTCATCCTATGCGAATGAACGGCGTGGTGATCGGCGTGATGCAGACCTTTGAATATTTGAAAAAAATGCAGGACCGTATCATTGATTTTATCGTGCGCCATTCCAATATTGAATATGAGCAGTTTAAAAAATTGATGCTCACTACGGATGAAATTGCAAACGACGTGGGAAGCGTGCTGTTCGGGGAAAAGGCTGTCGAATGCGGGCTGATTGACCGCGTGGGCGGCGTCCATGACGCATTGGAATGCCTGTACGGGATGATTGAAGGAAAAAAAAGGAAAAACAAGACGAAAAAAGAAGCTTGACAATTGGGCCGCGCTGTGGTAAGTTTTAGAAAAAAAGAAAGGACTTATTGCAAATATGAGAACAATGAAACTGCCAAAGACGGAATTGGAGGCGCCCAGGATCGCGCTGGGGTGTATGCGCATCAACAGCAAAACCAGGGCAGAGGCGGAAACGTTCGTAAAAACGGCATTGGAGCTGGGGCTGAATTTTTTCGACCATGCGGATATTTACGGCGGCGGGGAATGCGAGGAGATTTTTGCCGACGTCGTCGGCATGAATGCGACGGCCCGTGAGAAGTTGATTCTTCAGTCCAAATGCGGCATCCGGTCTGGATATTTTGATTTTTCAAAAGAACATATACTTGGAGCGGTGGATGGGATCTTAAAAAGGCTCCGCACCGATTATCTGGACATATTGCTGCTGCACCGCCCGGATGCCCTTGTGGAGCCGGAGGAGGTGGCGGAGGCGTTTGATACGCTGCAATCATCCGGGAAGGTACGGTATTTTGGCGTATCCAACCAGAAGCCCATGCAGATGGAGCTGCTGAAAAAATATGTGAAACAGGATCTTGTTGTAAATCAATTGCAGTTCAGCATCACGAATGCAACGATGGTTACCAATGGGATCAACGTCAATATGGAGAATACATCCGCGGTAGACCGGGATGGCAGCGTCCTGGATTACTGCCGTTTGCATGACATTACCATCCAGCCCTGGTCACCGTTCCAGTATGGGTTTTTTGAAGGCGTATTTTTGGATAATCCGAAATTCCCGGAACTGAACAAAAAGGTGGATGAACTGGCGGGAAAGTACGGCGTTACCAATTCTGCAATTGCGATCGCGTGGATCCTGCGCCACCCTGCGAACATGCAGCCGGTTCTCGGCACCATCAGCGCGGAGCGGATCAAGGGCATCGCAAAGGCCATGGATATTACGCTGACCCGCCAGGAGTGGTATGAAATTTATAAAGCCGCGGGGAATATACTGCCGTAATATTGAAATACCGATGGGGACATCGGTATTTTTTATTGATTTTTGGGTGTGGGTTTGTTATAATGGAGGACAGAACAGAAAGTAGGAGCGTTACATATGAAATTATTGAAAATGGATCAAAAAAAGACATACCAGACGGATGCGGCGTTGACAGAAACGGTTGCCGGGATTCTTTCCGATATCAAAGAGAACGGGGATGCGGCGCTACTGGCGTATGCGCAAAAATTTGACAACAATACGCGGGAGCGGGCCGAGATTTCAAAAGAGGAGGTCGCGGCGGCTTATAGGCAGGTTTCTGCCGAAACGGTTGAAACGCTGAAATTTGCCGCGGCGCAGATCGGCGGGTTTGCGAAAAAGCAGCTGGCCTGCATGCGGGAGTTGGAAACGGAAAGCGGCGTTGCAGGCATCACGCTGGGGCACCGCCTGATCCCTGTGGAGACCTGCGGCTGTTATGTGCCCGGCGGGCGGTATCCGCTGCCCAGTTCTGCGCTGATGAGCGTGCTGGTGGCGAAGATCGCGGGGGTGCCGAACGTGTATGCCTGCTGTCCGCCGTCAAAAGAGCACGGGACGATCCATCCGGTCGTCCTGGTGGCCATGGACATTGCGGGAGCGGACAAAATTTACTGCATGGGCGGCGCGCAGGCGATCGGCGCGTTTGCGTATGGGACTCAGAGCGTCGGCAAGGTGGACCTGATTGTGGGCCCGGGGAATAAATTTGTAAACGAGGCGAAACGGCAGGTCATGGGAACGGTCGGCATCGACAGCCTGGCAGGGCCAAGCGAGGTGCTGATTATTGCGGACGACACCGCGGAGCCGGAATTTGTGGCGATTGACATTTTGGCCCAGTGCGAGCACGACCCGAATGCATCGGCAGAGCTGGTGACCACCAGCGAAACGCTGGCAAACCGGGTTTTGGAAACAGTGGAGCGGTTGAAAGACCGGCTCCCCACGGGGGAGACGGCATACCGGGCATGGACGGATAACGGGCGGATTGTGTTGGCGGAATCCATGGAGGAGGCGATCGCCATTGCCAATGACCGCGCGCCGGAGCATCTGGAGGTACAGACGGCAGACGAGGATGCGGTTGCGGCAAAGCTGCACAATTACGGGTCACTGTTTATCGGCAGCTATACGCCGGTGACCTTTGGAGACTATTGTTCCGGGACGAACCACATCCTGCCCACCATGCAGACGGCGAAGTTTTCCAACGGTGTCTGGGTGGGGACGTTTATTAAAACCGCATTTTACCAAAAAGCAACGGAGGCCGGATGCAGGGCGTTGGCGGAGCCGTGTATGCGGCTGGCGGAGCTGGAAGGGTTGTGCGCCCACAAGGAATCCGTCGCAATACGGACGCGGAAGCCGGAGGGACAGCTATGAAGCTTTGGCAGGACAAAATCAGACGTGTAACACCATATACACCGGGGGAACAGCCCCAAAAGGCACGGATGGTCAAGCTGAACACCAATGAGAACCCCTATCCACCCTCGCCGCTGGCCGCGGAGGCCATCAGGCGGTTTGACACAGACAGGCTGCGGCTGTATCCGGACCCGGCAATGACGGAGCTTGTGGAGGCGCTGGCGGCATACCACGGGGTGGCGGCGGACATGGTATTCGCCGGCGTGGGCTCGGACGATGTGATCGCCATGGCGTTCCAGACATATTTTAATTCGGATAAGCCCATATTGTTCCCGGATGTGACCTATTCCTTTTACAGCGTCTGGGCGGAGCTTTTTGGGATCCCGTACGCGCGTCCGAAGCTGGATGCGGAGTTCCGGATTGATGCAAGCACGTATTTTGGGGAGAACGGCGGGATCATCATCCCGAACCCCAATGCGCCCACCTCCATCTATGAGCCGCTGGAATCCATTGAGGAGATTTTGCGGCATAACAGGGATGTGGTCGTCATCATTGACGAGGCATATATTGATTTTGCGGGGGCGTCGGCGCTGGAACTGGTTGATACCTATGACAATTTGCTGGTGGTGCGCACATTCTCAAAATCGCGCTCCATGGCGGGGATGCGGATTGGGTATGCAATCGGGTGCGCAGAGCTGATAAAGGCGCTCAACGACGTGAAATATTCCTTTAATTCCTACACGCTGAACCGGCTTTCCATTGCGGCGGGGACGGCATCCTTAAAGGATGAGGCATACTTTGCGGCGCAAATTGAAAAAATAAAGGCCACAAGGGCGAAAACGGCGGCGCGGCTGAAGGATATGGGCTTTGTATTCCCGGAGCCGGCGGCAAATTTTATATTCGCGCGGCACCCCCAAAGGCGCGGGGAGGACCTGCTCGCGTTTCTGCGGGAGCGGGACATTTATGTACGGCATTTCAAGGAGGAGCGGATACGGGAGTATCTGCGCATCACCATTGGCACGGAGGAAGAGATGGAACAGCTTTTCTGTGCGCTTGCGGAATATCAATAAAAAATGCGTTTCCGGCCGGAAACGCATTTTTTTTGCTCAAATTACGCGTGATTTTTGGAAGTTTATTCGAATATACAGGTGAAAGGCCTTTTAAAGCGCAAAAAACAAGAGGGAGCGGGACAATGGAAGAAAAACAATTGCTGCAATTGCTGCGGAATTCCCCCGCAGAGGGATTGCGGGAAGCGATCCGGCTTTACGGGCGGGGCGTGGAGACGGTTTGCATGAATATTCTGGGGCATGCAAACAAGGAGGACGTGGAGGAATGCATTTCAGATGTGTTTGTGAAGCTTTGGAACGGGTTGGAGCAATTCGACGCACATGCCGGCGGGACACTGAAAAGCTATATCTACGGTATCGCCCGCCACACGGCGATCGACCGCAGAAGAACGCAGAAGGAGCCGCTCCTCCCCGTGGAGGAAAACGACCTGGGGATCGAGGTGGACTTTGCAGACGAGACGGCGCGCAGCATCAACGCGAAAATTGTGCGGGAAACGGTGGAAGGGCTGCCGTCGCCGGATAAGGAGATTTTTATATACAGGTTTTTTTATTATGAGCCGGTGGAGGCAATCGCCATGCGGCTGGGGCTTTCGCCCAAGAGCGTTGAAAGCCGCCTGTACCGCGGCAAGAAAAAGCTGCGCGCCGTATTTGTGGAGAGGGGGATTATTCTATGAGGAACATCGACGGGATGATGGATTTCATCGCGGACAGCCGGGAGTTTGAACCATTGTCCGAAGAGCGGACAGAAGCGCTTCTGGCACGGACGCTCACAAAATTGCAGGCAGAAAGGAAGAAGCAAATGAACATACGGAAAAAGGTATCCTTATTGTTACTGGCAGGCATTATTGCCATTGGCGCGGTTTCAGTCGGCGCGGGGGCGTACCTGCGGATGGACGGCCGGCTGGTCGACTTTTTAAAGCCCGCCAGCGACGCCCAGCTGGAACAGCTGCAGCCGGCAGGGATGGCCATCGGCAGGCAGGTGACGGTCAATGATTATACGGTGGATGTGAAGGAGAGCATCGGAGACAATTATCAGATTTATGTGCTGTTCGATGTGATTGCGCCGGAGGGGACGGCGCTGGATCAGGAACAGTACCGGTTTGATACGGTACGGCTATGGTCGGAGAAAAATAAATCCATGGGGTACAGCGTGGATATGCTGCAGGACGACCAGCCGGCCGACAATAAAGTGAGCATGGTTTTGGAAGCAAACTGCGACCGGAGCTTTATCAAAGACCGGGTGCGGCTGGATTTGGAAAATCTGGTTTACTATGACCCGGAGACAATGGAAGATGTGGTGGTGGAAGAAGGGCTTTGGCAGGTGGAATTTGATTTGGAATATAAGGATATTTCAAAGACACTGAAGGTCAACAAGCCCATCCAGATTTTCGGCGGCGAGGCCACGCTGCGTTCTGTCAGCATATCGCCGCTGTCGGTGACGGCGGAGGCAACGGCGTTTTCAATAGAAAAATACGAAGAGGATGGGCTTGACGAACTGGAGGATATCCGCATCCAACTGCGGGATGGAACGGTATTGGAACCACGCACCCCCAGCAGGGGTTCGCGGTATTTTACGATGCAGCAGACCTGTACCTTTGACAGGATGATTGATCTGGAACAGATTCAGTCGATTCAGGTTTTTGGGGAAACGATTGAACCGGATTGGGATTAAAAAACAAGAGGGCACAGCCCTCTTGTTTTACTTTTTTACAGCGGCAGAAAAATGGGTTTTCTGTTTTCAAACACTGCGTATTCCTTTACCCCGATGGACAGCAGGAATTGGCGGACATTCTCAAAGCAATAGGCGATATGCGCAGGCGCGTGGGCATCGGAACCGATGGTGACATATTGCCCGCCCAGTTCAAAATACCGTTTGATAACGTCCTCATATGGGTGCGGGTGCCCCAGGCCGTATTTAAAGCCGGAGGTATTGATTTCCATAAGCTTCCCCGCGGCAATGAGGGTTTTCAGGATTTCATCCAGAATATCGCTGAATTTGTCATAGGAATAGAGGCCGTATGCGCTGGCTGCGCCGCTTTGCACCTCCGGGATATAACGGATGACATAGTCGATGTGCCCGTAGGTGTCGAAATTGCGGAATGTGCGGACGTTTTCTACGATGGTGCGGAAATAGCGCATGAGGCCTTCTTCGCCTGAAATGCCGTCCCAATACCGCGGATCATAGGGGTCAAGGCCGTGCACCACATGGGAGGAGGCGATGATAAAATCAAAGGGGTATTGGGCCGTGAACTGCTCCAGCGTCTGCGCAATATGGCTGGTTACCCCCAGTTCCGCCCCTGCGAGGATTTTGATGGATCCGGCATACTGTTCCCGCAGGCGGCTGATTTCCGAAAGATATGCCGGGTCAAATTCATATGCGCTGCCGTCCGGCATGGCGGGCAGGTCAAATTCCACGTGGTCGGTGAAGCAAATCCGCTCCAGGCCCAGTGCAATCGCTTGCTTGACCATGTCTTCCATGGGGGTGTCGGAATCTATGGAAAAATCGGTGTGTAAATGGTAGTCTGCCAGAATCATAAAACCGCTCCTTTTTTCAATTGCTTTTATTATACCGTGTCCGGCGGCGGAATGCAAGAGCTTGGAACCGATTTATAAATACCGAAAACAATTGACATTTAGCCAAAAACATATTACAATAAAGTTATCAAGAGGAACGGAGGTGCGGTTATGGGCAATTTTGCAATAACGGTTTCCAGAGGCTACGGCAGCGGCGGGAAAATCGTAGGAAAAGCGCTGGCAGAAGCGCTGAACATTGATTTTGTCGACCGGGAGCTGCTGCAGATGGCGTCGGAGGAGTCAGGCATCAATGAGACGCTGTTCAATGCGGCGGATGAGAACGAGAAATTCAAGGGTGGGCTGTTTTTTAAAAAACACGTATACCGCGGCGGGATCATCACGCCGGAGGAGGATGGGTTTACCTCCAATGAGAATCTGTTCAACTATCAGGCAAAGGTTTTAAAGCAGCTGATTGAAAAGGAATCCTTTGTGGTGATGGGGCGCGCCGCCAATTATGTATTAAAAGATTACCCCAATGTGGTCAGCGTCAACATCCAGGCCCCGTATGAGTTTTGCGTCAAAATGACAATGGAGACCATGAAGGTGGGCGAGAAAGACGCCCGGCGGTATGTGAACAATATTACGAAATACAGAAAAGAGTATTACGAATATTACTCCGGTGCGGACTGGAACGACCCGCTGGGATATGATTTATCGCTCAACAGCGCCCGGGTGGGCGTGGACAACTGTGTCCGGGTGATTATAGACTATTTGAAATTAAAACAATTGATATGAGGAGAAGATGATGGAAAACAGAACGGCAGAACTGGTGCGGCATACCAGTGAGACCAATATCAGCATCCGGCTGGATTTGGATGGGTGCGGACAGGCGGACATCCAAACGGGCATCGGATTTTTTGACCACATGCTCAAAAGCGTTGCAAAGCATGGGTTTTTCGATATACAGCTCAAGACAGAAGGGGATTTGGAGGTGGACTGCCACCATACCATTGAAGATACGGGGATCGTGCTGGGGGAGGCTATTAAAGCTGCAGTGGGCGGCAAGGAGGGTATTCGGCGGTACGGCTCCTGCATCCTGCCGATGGATGAAACGCTGGTGCTGTGCGCGCTGGATTTATCCGGGCGGCCGTATCTGGCGGAGGATTTTCAATTCAAGGCCGACGCGGTGGGCGGATTCGATACGGAAATGGTGCGGGAGTTTTTCTACGCCGTGTCCTATTCCGCGGGGATGAACCTGCATTTCAAACAGCTTTCGGGGATGAACGGCCACCATATCATCGAGGCCGCGTTTAAGGCGTTCGCCCGCGCGCTGGATGAAGCGGTGGGGCGCGACGGGCGCATTGACGGGGTGCTGTCCACAAAAGGCGCGTTATAACGAGGGGAGGCCCGCGTCCATATTTGAGAAGGATTTTACGATTGACAAGCCTGACGGAATAGCAAAAAATGATTCCGAAAGGGCTTGTTTTTTATACACATTATGAAATTTTCCAGAAACAGTTCGATTTGAGTTGTTTTTTTTGCTGAAATATTATATAATGTAAAATGGTATTGTATGCAGTAATTTGTTAGAAGAGGATGGGGTCGGATGCTTTTTGAATCATTGCGGTATGACATCAAAGCGGTGCTGGATCGCGACCCCGCGGCGCGCAGCGGGGCGGAAGTGTTTTTTCTGTACCCGGGCGTTGCGGCGGTGATGTGGCACAGGGCGGCGCATTTTTTCTACAGGCACAACCACAAATTTATCGCCCGATGGATTTCCCAGTGCGTCCGGTTCTGGACGGGTATTGAAATCCATCCCGGTGCGCAGATTGGGAAAGGGCTGTTTATCGACCATGGCATGGGCGTTGTCATCGGGGAAACGGCGGTCATCGGGGATGACTGTACGATTTACCAGGGCGTGACGCTGGGCGGAACGGGTAAGGAAAAGGGCAAACGCCATCCCACCCTGGGCAATCGGGTGATGGTCGGCAGCGGCGCAAAGGTGCTGGGGCCGTTTACCGTCGGGGATGATTCCAAGATCGCCGCGGGGGCCGTGGTGCTCTCGGAGGTGCCGCCGGATTCTACCTGCGTGGGCGTGCCTGCGCGGATTGTGAAGCGCGAGGGCGTCCGGGTCTGTGAGGACTTGGATCAGGTGAAAATCCCGGATCCTGTCTCTTTACAGCTTTGTACGCTGTCGGTACATATTGCGGGGCTGGAAAAGAAAATCCGCCAGATGGAGGAACAGCTCAAAGCGCATACGGAAGGGGATGAAACGCATGAGAATTTATAATACGATGACGCGGCAAAAGGAGGAATTTGTCCCGATTGATAAAAACGAGGTCAAAATGTACTCTTGCGGGCCGACGGTTTACGATTATTTCCATATCGGCAACGCGCGGCCGTTCATCATTTTTGACACCATGCGCCGCTATTTGGAATACCGCGGCTATCAGGTGAAATTTGTACAGAATTTTACGGATATCGACGATAAGATGATCAACCGTGCCAACAAAGAGGGCATCACGGTACAGGAGCTGGGCGAGCGGTTCATTGCCGAGTATTTTAAAGATGCAAAGGCGCTGGGCATCCGGGAGGCGACGGTGCATCCCAAGGCGACAGAGAACATTGACGCGATCATTGACCTTGTAAAGACGCTGGAGGAAAAGGGCTTTGCCTACAACGTGGACGGGGATGTGTATTTTTCCACGAAGAAGTTTCGAGAATACGGGAAGCTGTCCAAGCAGCCGCTGGAGGATTTGGAGGCCGGCGCGCGGATTGACGTGAACGAACACAAGCGGGACGTGATGGACTTTGCCCTCTGGAAAAAGCAGAAGGAGGGCGAGCCGGCCTGGGAAAGTCCCTGGGGCATGGGCCGGCCCGGTTGGCACATCGAGTGTTCCGCCATGGCAAATAAATTTTTGGGTGAGACCATCGACATTCATTCCGGCGGGCAGGATTTGATTTTCCCCCACCACGAGAACGAAATCGCCCAGAGCGAATGCGCCAACGGGAAGCCCTTTGCAAACTATTGGATGCATAACGGGTATATTAATATCAATAACCAGAAGATGAGTAAGTCTTTGGGGAACTTCTTCACGGTGCGGGACATTGCAAAAAAGTATGATTATGAAATCATCCGCTTTTTCATGCTTTCCGCCCATTACCGCAATCCCGTCAATTTCAGCGACGTGCTGATGGAGCAGGCGAAATCGGCGGTGGAACGGGTGTACACCTGTATCGGGAACCTGAAATTCCTTTTGGAAAACGGCGAGGACCGGCCGCTGCATGCGGTGGAACAGGAATTGAGCCGGCAAGTGGATGCTTGCAGGCAGAAATTCATCGACGCTATGGACGACGATTTGAATACGGCGGATGCAATCGCCGCAATTTTTGATATCGTCTATGCGGCGAATACGGCGCTGTCGAACGAGCAGAAGAATGCGGTGTCCGTTGTGGAAAAGGCCTTGGGTGCGATTCTGGAGTTGGGCGGCGTATTGGGGCTGTTCCAGAAGCAGGAGCAGGATATCGATGCAGAGGTAGAAGCGCTGATTGAGGAACGCAATGCGGCGCGCAAAGAAAAAAACTGGGCGCGGGCCGATGAAATCCGTGACCAATTAAAAGCGATGCACATTGAACTCAAGGATACGCCTATGGGCGTGAAATGGAGCTATATAAAGTAACAAAGGTGAGGGTATGGAATTTGAAAAAAAGGCGCGGCAGTATTCCCCGCTGGTGCTGGCTTATATTGGCGACAGCGTGTACGAGGTGTATGTGCGCTCCCGCCTGCTGGCGGAGTTTCCGGACCTGCCGGCCCATAAGCTGCATGTGCTGGCGACGGCGCGGGTGAAGGCGCATGCCCAGAGCAACAGCATCCGGTTTTTGGAGCCGCTGTTCACAGAGGAGGAATTGGCGGTGTATAAGCGGGGGCGGAATGCGAAATCGGCAACGGTCCCCAAAAATGCGGATTTGACCGATTACCGGCGCGCGACGGGGTTTGAGGCGGCCGTTGGGTATTTATACATCAAGGGCGACCGGGAACGGCTGGAAACGCTGATGAAACAGGCGTATGAACATGCGGCTGATGAAATAGATTGATTTTAGCAGAAGGGATGTTTGAAACATGGAAAACAAACGAAAGACGGAGCTTGCAATTCTTGCAAACAAAATCAGAAAGCATGCGCTGACGGCGGTGTATAGTGCGAAGTCCGGGCATCCGGGCGGTTCCCTGTCCATTGCGGACTTATTGGCTTTGTTATATTTTGAGGAGCTGCGGATCGACCCGAAAAACCCGAAAGACCCAAACCGCGACCGGCTGGTGCTGTCAAAAGGGCATACAGCCCCGGCGCTCTATGGGGCGCTGGCAGAGCGCGGGTATTTCCCTGTGGAGGATATCCCGACGTTCCGAAAATTTGGAAGCTATTTGCAGGGGCATCCCGACATGAAGCATGTGCCGGGCGTGGACATGTCCACAGGTTCGTTGGGGCAGGGCGTATCCGCAGCGGGCGGCATGGCGCTGGCAGGCAAGCTGGACAATAAGGATTACCGCGTCTATACCATTTTGGGCGACGGCGAATTGGAGGAAGGCCAGGTGTGGGAGCAGGCGATGTTTGCCGCACACTATAAATTGGACAACCTGACGGCGTTTGTGGATTTCAATGGGCTGCAAATCGACGGGGATGTGCGTCAGGTGATGAACCCGCTGCCCATCGACAAAAAATTCGAAGCGTTTGGATGGCATGTGATCACCGTAAGCGCCCATGATTTTGACGAATTGGAACAGGCAATTGCGGAGGCAAAGGCCACAAAGGGCAAGCCGACGGCAGTTGTCATGCACTCTGTTAAGGGAAAAAACGTATCATTTATGGAAAACAATGCGGCATGGCACGGCGCAGCGCCGAACCAGGAGCAGTATGAACAGGCAATTGCGGAACTGGATGCGAAAATCAAAGAATTGGAGGCGGCGATATAATGGCAAAGAGAGCGACAAGGGAGTCCTACGGGGCGGCATTGGTACAGTATGGGGCGGACGAGAACATCATTGTTTTAGACGCCGACCTTTCCAAATCCACAAAAACGGAATTGTTTAAAAAAGCATATCCGGAGCGGTTTATCAATATGGGTATCGCTGAGGGCAATATGATGAGCGTTGCGGCGGGGCTGGCGGCCTGCGGGAAGACGGTGTTTGCCTCCAGCTTCGCCATGTTTGCGGCAGGCCGGGCGTTTGAACAGATCCGCAATTCCATCGGGTATCCCGGCCTGAACGTGAAAATCGGCGCGACCCACGCGGGCATTTCTGTCGGCGAGGACGGCGCAACCCATCAATGCCTGGAGGACATTGCACTGATGCGCTCCATCCCGAACATGGTGGTACTGAATCCGGCGGACGATATTGAGGCGATGGAATGCGTCCGGGCGGCGATTGAACATGACGGGCCGGTCTATATGCGGTTCGGCCGGCTGGCTGTGGAGGACGTAAATCCTGCGGACTACAAATTTGAACTTGGAAAAGGCGTGACGTTGGCGGAAGGCACGGATGTGACGCTGGTTGCCACCGGGCTGATGGTCGGCGAGGCGCTGAAGGCGCGGGAGATGCTTTCGCAAGAAGGAATCAGTGCGCGGGTGATTAACATCCATACCATCAAGCCGTTGGATGAGGAACTGATCGCAAAAGCAGCGCGGGAAACCGGCGCCATTGTAACGGCGGAGGAGCATTACATCATGGGCGGCTTGGGCAGCGCGGTCTGCGAAGCGGTCTGCAAAGCTTGCCCCGTTCCTGTGAAAATCATCGGTACGGACCGGTTCGGGCAATCCGGGAAGCCTGCGGAGTTATTTGAGGAATATGGCCTGACAGCGGCAAATATCGCGGTACAGGCAAAGGAAGCAATCCAATTAAAATAAAAGGGAATTGGCGGTGTTTGGTTTGAAGCGGGTTTTATCGGTGATGCTTTGCGCAGCACTGCTGCTGGGCGCATCGGCTTGCGGCAAGCAGCAGAATGATGGCGGCCGGCAAGGCACACAGCAGAAGCAGGAACAGAATGTCTATAAGACGCTCGACCCCGAAAAAATATTGACATTGGAAGAGGTATCGCAGGTGGTGGAATATGCGCCGGTGGAAAAAACGGAAAAGACCAGGAAGAAAGCCACCGTATTATACTGCAGCGAGCCTATCGGCAAGGGGGATATCATACAGGTGGACTTGTACCAGCCTTCGGACAGCCTTTCGGAGGAGGAAGTGCGCCGGTTTTATGACGAGATTCAGGAAAAGCGGACAAAGGCAGAGGCTGTCGAGGATTTGGGCTGCGAGGCGTTCATTGCGATCCCGTCCATCCATTTCATGAAGGGCGGATACCATGTGGCTATCACGGCGGGCTCCGGCGGCGGGGACGAACAGAAAGCGCTGTTAAAAAAGTTGGCGCAAATCGCAATTGGAAACATGGATGAATTGCTGCAATAAAGCGATGGTGGAAAGGAATGGTTATTTGAAGATGGAAGCGGTTAGAAGAATCTTTGTTGAGAAAAAACAGGGGTTTGACGTGGAAGCCCAAGGGGTTTTAGAGGATTTGCGGGAGAATTTATCGCTGAAAAATCTGGAATACGTGCGGGTTTTAAACCGGTATGACGTATCGGGGATTTCGGATGAGGAATATAAACAGGCCGGGACGCTGGTGTTTTTTGAACCGCCCGTGGATGCGGCGTATAACGAGGAAATTTCCATCGGCGATGGGGAGCTGGTGTTTGCGGTGGAATATCTGCCGGGGCAATTCGACCAACGCGCGGCGTCTGCCGAGGAATGTATTTCCATTCTCACCCAGAAAGAGCGGCCCACTGTCCGTTCTGCAAAGGTGTATATCCTGAAAGGCATTACGGGGGCGGAATTAGAACGCGTCAAAGCGTATCTCATCAACCCGGTCGAGGCGCGGGAGGCATCTCTTGATAAGCCGCAGACGCTGGTGATGGAGCAGGTTGTGCCGGAGGATGTAAAAACCGTTGCGGGTTTTATCGGGATGTCTGATGCGGATTTGGAGGGCTTGCGCGGGCAGATGGGCTTCGCCATGGATTTGGACGACCTGCGGTTCTGCCAGGAGTATTTTAAGGATACGGAGCGCCGTGACCCGACAGTGACGGAGCTGCGCATGATCGATACCTATTGGTCCGACCATTGCCGGCATACCACATTTTCCACCCGCATCAACCGCGTACATATCCCGGACGGGAAGTACAGCGCGATAATTAAAAGTGCGTTTGAGGACTATCTAGCTGCAAAGAAAGAATTGTATGCGCCGGATCGGGATACCTGCCTGATGAATATGGCGACGATCATCGTCAAGCAGCTGAAAAAAGCGGGGAAATTGAAGGAGATTGACGAGTCGGAGGAAATCAACGCGTGCAGTATTGTTGTGGACGTGGACGTGGACGGCCAAAATGAACCGTGGCTGATTATGTTCAAAAACGAAACCCACAACCATCCCACGGAGATTGAGCCGTTCGGCGGCGCGGCGACGTGCCTGGGCGGCGCGATCCGCGACCCGCTTTCCGGGCGTTCTTATGTATATCAAGCGATGCGCGTTACAGGCAGCGGCGACCCGCGGGTCTCCCTGCAGGATACGCGTGCCGGGAAGCTGATGCAGCGCAAAATTACCAAGGGCGCGGCGGCGGGCTATTCCTCCTATGGAAACCAGATTGGCCTGGCCACGGGGCAGGTTGTGGAGATTTATGATGAGGGGTATGTTGCCAAGCGTATGGAAATCGGCGCGGTCATCGGTGCGGCGCCGAAGAAGAACGTGGTGCGGGAAGCGCCGGAGGCGGGCGATGTGATTATCCTTTTAGGCGGGCGCACAGGCCGCGACGGCTGCGGCGGCGCAACCGGTTCCTCCAAGGCGCATACAGAGGAATCCATCATGACCTGCGGCAGCGAGGTGCAGAAAGGGAATCCGCCGGTGGAGCGGAAAATCCAGCGGCTGTTCCGCGATGAAAAGGTGACGACGTTAATTAAACGCTGTAACGATTTCGGCGCAGGCGGCGTATCGGTGGCGATCGGCGAATTGGCGGACGGGCTTGTCATTGATTTGGACAAGGTTCCGAAAAAATATGAGGGGCTGGACGGCACGGAGTTGGCAATCAGCGAATCCCAGGAGCGGATGGCGGTGGTTGTCCGTGCGGCGGATGTAGAACAGTTTATAAAATATGCAAACGAGGAAAATCTGGAGGCGACGCAGGTTGCCGCTGTGACGGAAGAAGCGCGGTTGGTGATGCATTGGCGCGGGAAGACGATCTGCGATATTTCCAGAGCATTTTTAAATACAAACGGGGCGACGAAGAACACGGATGTGGAAGTAGTCCTGCCGGAGCCGGAACAGGCGTTCTTTCGGCAGGCGCCGGTGGCTGATGTAAAAAAACAGTGGCTGGATGTGCTGGGGGATTTGAATGTCTGCTCCCAGAAAGGGTTGGCGGAGCGGTTTGACTCCACCATCGGCGCAAACACCGTCCTCATGCCGTTCGGCGGGAAGTATCAGCTGACGCCGGCGGAGGGCATGGCGGCGAAGGTGCCGGTTTTGGCGGGCGAAACCAACACGGCGACGGTGATGACATTTGGTTATAACCCCAAATTGTCTTCCTGGAGCCCCTACCACGGCGCGGCCTATGCGGTTGTGGAATCGGTTTCCAAGGCGGTGGCGCTGGGTGCGGACTATAAAGAGATTTATTTGACGTTCCAGGAATATTTTGAACGGCTGGGCACAGACCCGAAGCGTTGGGGCAAGCCGTTTGCGGCGCTGCTGGGCGCATATAAGACCCAGCTTGCGCTGGGGATTGCCGCAATCGGCGGCAAGGATTCCATGAGCGGCAGCTTCAATGAATTGGACGTGCCGCCGACGCTGGTATCCTTTGCGGTGGCGCCTGTAAAGGCGGACAAGGTGGTTTCCCAGGAGCTGAAATCCAAAGGTTCCAAGCTGGTGCTGCTGCGGGCAGCACGGGATGAAAACGACCTGCCGGATTTTGACCGCTTAAAACAATTGTATGAAACGGTCCATGCGCTGACGATGCAGGGCAAGGTGTTGTCTGCGAGCATTGTGAAAGGGCATGGATTGGCAGAGACAGTCGCGAAGATGGCGTTCGGGAACAAAATCGGCGTGCGGTTTGCGGATACTGTGACCGCAGAGCAATTATTTGCGGCGGATATCGGCTCCATCGTGCTGGAGATTGCGCAGGATACTGCGGTGCCGGGCGGTACTGTGATTGCACACACCACAGATGAAGCTGCGTTAGAGGCATGCGATGTTTCAATTGGATTGGAAGAAGCGGTTGCGGCTTGGACGGCGCCGCTGGAGAAAGTGTTCCCGACAAAGGCGGGCAAATTCAAAGAAGAACCCAAAACCTATCAGTATACGCGCAGCGGCGTGACGGTTGCATCAGAAAAGTTCGCGAAGCCGCGGGTGTTCATCCCGGTGTTCCCGGGTACGAACTGCGAGTATGATACGGCGCGGGCGTTTGAGCGCGCGGGCGGCGTGGCGGATGTATTTGTCATCCGCAACCTGACGCCGGAGGATGTGTCTTACTCCATGCGGGAGATGCAAAAGCGCATTGCCCAGGCGCAGATTGTGATGATCCCGGGCGGCTTTTCCGGTGGGGACGAGCCGGATGGCTCCGGCAAGTTCATTGCGACGGCGTTCCGCAATCCACTGGTAAAGGAAGAGGTGATGCACCTCATCAAAGACCGCGACGGGCTGATGCTGGGCATCTGCAATGGCTTCCAGGCGCTGATCAAGCTGGGACTTGTGCCCTTTGGGGAGATTCTTGATCCTGAGGAAACCTATCCGACATTGACGTTCAATACCATTGGGCGGCACGTGTCCTGCATGGTGGAGACGCGGATTGCGTCCGACAAGTCACCGTGGTTTAAAAACGTCAAGGCGGGCGATACCCATATGGTGGCAGTATCCCACGGCGAGGGCCGGTTTATTGCATCGGAGGCGCAGATCCGGGCGCTGGCGGAAAACGGGCAGATTGCCACCCAGTACGTGAACCCGCAGGGACAGGCGACTTATGATATCCGTTACAACCCCAACGGGTCGCTGGGTGCGATTGAAGGCATCACCAGCCCGGACGGCAGGATCCTCGGGAAGATGGGGCATACGGAACGTGCTGGGAAAAACGTATTTACCAATATTCCGGGGGATAAGGATCAAAAGCTGTTCCTGTCCGGTGTGGAATATTTTAAATAAGAATGCAAAGGGCGGCATGCATATGCCGTCCTGCTTTCATTGCGCTGTGAAATTGAAGCGTTGGGAGAACAGGATGCTTGGAGGGATAGAACGGTGAATATCATTTGGGATGCACAAAAATATACACAGGCGTTTTCATTTGTCCATCAGTATGGGGAAGACGTGCTGGAACTGCTCGATCTGGAGCGGGATATGGCAGTCCTGGATTTGGGGTGCGGCAACGGCGCGCTGACAAAGCGGCTGGCGGAACGAGGGGTGCGGGCCATTGGGCTGGACGCCTCGGCGGAGCTGCTGGAAACCGCCAGAACCCATTATCCTGATTTGACATTTGTCCGGGATGACGCTACCGCGTTTGTGCTGGATCAGCCGGTGGACGCGGTATTTTCCAATGCGGTGCTGCATTGGATTGACCGTGTGCATCAGCCTGCGGTATTACAGCATGTCTATGCCGCGCTCCGGGACGGGGGGCAGTTTGTGTTTGAATTTGGAGGCTGCGGCAATAATCGGCGCATTCATGCTGCGTTGGAACAAAGCTTCAAAGAACGCGGCCTTGTGTATGAGATGCCGTTTTATTTCCCCACAATCGGAGAATACGCGGGATTGCTGGAACAGATGGGGTTCCGGGTGACGTATATGACGCTCTTTGACAGGATGACGCCGCTGCAGGGGGAAAACGGATTGGAGGAATGGATACGGATGTTTGTGAAACAGCCGTTTGAGGATTTGGCGGAGGACGAGAAAAACAGCCTGATCCGGCGCGCAGCCGCCCTCCTGCAATCCGATCTGCTGCGGGAAAGCGTGTGGTATGCCGATTATGTGCGTATCAGGGGGAAAGCGGTCAAATTATGCAGCCCCGGCGCTGTGCATGCGGGATAAGAATGGATGGAAAAAAACAGGTAGGCGTGGCTGGAACTTTCAGACAGCACGCTGAAACGGAAAGGGACGAATTATGAAGCCAAATGCAAATGTCGTGTTCCCGGCGGTGAAAAACGAGGCGCTGGCGGGCAACAGCGTTCAAAAAATCAGAATATCCAAACACCGCCGCCGGATGGAGGTGCTGCTGGGCGAGGACGCTACGCAGGATGCGTTGGAGCGGTTTGAGGAGCAGCTGCGGCGGCAGTACCGCCTGACGAGTGTCCATGTACATAAAATGGAGGAAGAAAAGCGGCGGGAAGCGGCGGCGGAACCGGCTGCCCCGGAAGTACATGGGGAAGCGGCTGCTGCGGCGCGCCCGAAAAAGGCGGTGCTCATTGATCTGGGTAAAGCACAGATTACCGAGATGCTTTACGGCAGCGCAATCCGCGATACCCTGACGCCTATTTCTGCCATCACCGAAAATTCCGACCGCGTTTGCTTTGCGGGCGAAATTTTTGGCGTCGAATACAAGGATATTAAAAGCAAAAAAACAGATAAGCAATTTCATCTGGTACTGTTTGACGTGACCGACTTTCAGGATTCCATTTCCGTGCAGATGTTTATCAACAAAAATGAAAAGGACGATGCGGCGTTTGACGCATTGAAGGCGCGCCTGAAAAAGGGGCTGCATGTGGCCGTCCGCGGTAAGGCGCAGTATAACGAGTACGCGCGGGAGGTGGTTGTTTCGGCGAACGCTGTCGGAGAGACGCTGGCCCCGGAGGGGCGGCAGGATTTGGCGGAGAAAAAGCGGGTGGAGCTGCATATGCATACTCAGATGTCCGCTATGGACGGTGTTTCTGCCACCAAGGATTTAATCAATCGCGCGATTAGCTGGGGGCACACTGCCATTGCCATTACGGATCATGGTGTGGTACAGTCTTTTCCGGACGCTATGAAAGCGTCGGACAACAATGAGAAAATCAAAGTGCTGTACGGCGTAGAGGGGTATCTCATTGACGACAGTGCGAGGATTGTTTATGATGAAAAGGGACAGAAAATCGACGGGCAATTTGTGGTTTTTGATATTGAAACAACAGGGCTTGACAAGTACAAAAATAATATTACAGAGATTGGCGCGGTCAAGGTGGCGGGCGGCATTGTTACGGAACGGTGGTCCACCTTTGTAAATCCGGGCGAGCCGATCCCGCAAAAGATTGTGGAATTGACAAGCATCACGGATGAGATGGTGAAAGATGCGCCGCGGATTCAGGAGATTTTGCCGGACTTTTTGGAATTTTGCAAGGGCTGCGTACTGGTGGCGCACAACGCCAATTTTGACGTGGGGTTTATCAAGGTCGCTGCGAAACGGTATGAAATCCCGTTTGATTTTACCTATCTGGACACGGTGCAGCTGGCGCGGTGCCTGTACCCTAATTTGGCAAACCACAAGCTGAACAATCTGGCGAAGCACTTGAACGTGGTGCTGGAAAACCATCACCGCGCAGTGGACGATGCAAAGGCCACGGCGGATATTTTTGTGAAAATGATCGAAGAGCTGCACGGGCGCGGATATACGGAATTGGATGCGCTCAACAGCAAGTTCGATTTGGCGCAGGCTGCCAAGCGCAATAAGGCGTACCACATCATTTTGCTGGCGAAAAATGAATTGGGGATCCGCCATTTATATGAATTAATCAGTGCGTCGCACCTGCAGTATTTCTACCGCACGCCCCGCATCCCCAGGAGCCTGCTGGAACAGAAGCGGGAGGGGCTGATCATCGGTTCTGCCTGCGAGGCGGGGGAGCTGTTCCGGGCGGTTGTCGATGGGAAAAGCGAAGAGGAGTTAAAGGACATCGCGTCCTTTTACGATTATCTGGAAATCCAGCCCATTGGGAACAACGCGTATATGAAACGGGAGGCAGACTATCCCCATATCAATACGGATGAAGATTTGCAGGATTTGAATCGGAAGGTCGTACAGCTGGGCGAGGAACTGAGAAAGCCGGTGGCGGCTACCTGCGACGTGCACTTCCTTGACCCGGAGGGCGCAAATTTCCGGAAAATCCTGATGCATTATAAAGGGTTTAAAGATGCGGATGACCAGGCGCCGCTTTACTTGCGTACCACAGAGGAGATGCTGGAGGAATTCAGCTATTTGGGCAAGAAAAAGGCGTATGAGGTGGTGGTGGAGAACACCAACCTGATTGCGGATATGATTGAAGCGGTGCGCCCGATCCCCAAAAAGAAGTGCCCGCCGGAAATTGAAGGGGCGGAGGAAGGCATCATTGCCGACTCCACCCGGAAGGCAAAAGAGATTTACGGTGACCCGCTCCCAAAACTGGTGCAGGACCGGCTGGACAAGGAGCTGCATTCTATCACGACCTATGGATTTTCCGTCATGTATAAGATCGCCCAGGAGCTGGTGCGAAAATCCTTAAGCGACGGATATCTGGTGGGGTCGCGTGGGTCGGTGGGGTCGTCCTTTGTGGCGTTTTTATCGGACATTACGGAGGTAAATTCCCTCCCGCCGCACTACATCTGCCCAAACTGCAAAAATTCCGAATTTATTGAGGATGGGACGGGGATATCGGGGTGCGACCTGCCCGATAAAAAGTGCCCGGTCTGCGGCACGGATTACAAAAAAGACGGCCATGATATCCCCTTTGAGACCTTCCTGGGCTTTAAGGGCGATAAGGAGCCGGATATCGACCTGAATTTTTCGGGAGAATACCAGCCGATTATTCATAAATATACGGAAACCTATTTCGGCGAGGGATATGTGTT
Source organism: Candidatus Avimonoglobus intestinipullorum (assembly GCA_018714645.1). GTDB lineage: Bacteria > Bacillota > Clostridia > UBA1381 > UBA1381 > Avimonoglobus > Avimonoglobus intestinipullorum. Next base: position 6,376 of record DVND01000009.1, on the reverse strand, counting down.
CCGTGCGGGGACGATTGGAACTGTTGCAGAAAAAACCGCCTTTGGGTATGTGAAAAAATATGCAGAGGAAAAGGGAATAAAAATCCGCAATGCGGAAATGAAGCGGCTGGCGGCGGGGTGCGTCGGTGTGAAGCGCACCAGCGGCCAGCATCCGGGTGGGATCATTGTGGTGCCCCATAAGAATGACATCCATGAATTCTGCCCTGTCCAGCATCCGGCGGACGACCCCGATTCCGATATTATTACGACGCATTTCGATTACCACTCCATCGACCAGAACCTCTTAAAGTTGGACGAGCTGGGGCACGACGACCCGACGGTGATCCGCATGCTCCAGGATTTGACGGGCATCGACCCGCAGACCATCCCGATGGACGATAAAGAAACCATGAGCCTGTTTACATCCACAGATGCGCTGAAGCTGAACTGCGATATCGGCACGCCGGTGGGTACGTATGGCATTCCTGAATTTGGGACAAAGTTTGTGCGGCAGATGCTGGTGGATACGAAGCCGACGACCTTTGCGGAGCTGGTGCGGATTTCCGGCCTGTCCCACGGGACGGACGTTTGGCTCAATAACGCCCAGGATTATATCCGGCAGGGCGTGACCACGCTGTCCCAGGCGATTTGTACCCGTGACGACATCATGCTATATCTCATCCACATGGGGGTGGAAGCGGGGCATGCGTTTAAAATCATGGAGGCGGTGCGTAAAGGGAAAGGCCTCAAGGAGGAGGATGAAGCCGCCATGCGCGCGGCAAATGTGCCGGAGTGGTACATTGAGTCCTGTAAGAAAATCAAGTACATGTTCCCGAAAGCGCACGCGGTGGCGTATGTGACGATGGCATACCGTATCGCTTATTGCAAGGTACACTATCCGAGGGCGTTCTATATCGCCTATTATTCCGTCCGCGCAGATGATTTTGACGCGTCAATTATGGCGAACGGCATGAAAACGGCGCAGAACGCCATGGAGGACTTGCTCCAGCGGAAGAAAAACGGCGAAATTTCCCCAAAAGAGGAAAACCTTATCCCGATTTTGGAAATCTGCATCGAGATGTACGCCCGCGGGATTTCGTTTGTGCCTGTGGATTTATACCGTTCCCATGCGGTGAACTTCCTTGACGTGGAGGAGGGCATTTTAGCGCCGTTAAACGCGCTGCCCGGCATGGGGGAAAATGCGGCGAAGAGCATTATGGCGGAACGGGAAAAAGGGGAATTCCGCACCGTGGAGGATTTGCGGCAGCGCACGGGCATTACGAAATCAGTTATTGAGCTGCTGCAGCAAAACCATTGCCTGGATGGGCTTCCGGATACAGACCAGGTGTCGCTGTTTGACATGTGAGCCGTAAAATTGCGTTAGAAGGAGGGATGTGGTATGAAAAAATGCAGGATTACCGTCATGCGGGTTGCTTGTTATACGGATTTGATGGAACGGTACGAAAACCCTATGGAACATGCCTGTGATATGCACGAAGGGCAGGTGTTTATTGCGAATGGGTGGCAGAAACCTGCCGGGCTGTGCGACAGCGCGTGGGAGAGCATGTCCGCATTTGTGATGACGCTGGCACACGGCGGGGAAAACCTCTATGACGGATGGATGAAAAACAAAAAATCTGCCATGATCTCCTGTAACGACGGGTTCCGGCCGGTGAGCTTTCTCATAGAAGCGCTGGAGGAGGATGCAGATTTGTAAAAGTCCTGCTTGACAAACCGCAAAAAATGCGGTATACTGTAAAAAAATACATAGGGGGAGCTTGTTTTCAGGCTGAGAGGGTGTAATGGAGCACCGACCCTAAAACCTGATTTGGATAATGCCAACGTAGGGAACTGTCTTTTATTGCGTGTTGATGGGAAATGCCTGCGGGTGTTTCCCGTTTTTTATGACTACAAAATTGGAAGGGGTAAAACAATGCGGAAGTACAGCACACAGATGGAAGCGGCAAAAAATGGGATTTTAACGCCGGAGATGGAGACTGTTGCAAAAAAGGAATCCATGGCGCCGGAGAAGCTGATGGAATTGGTGGCCTGCGGCCAGGTGGCAATCCCGGCCAATAAAAACCATACAACCCTGTCTGCCGAGGGCATCGGCACAGGGTTGAAAACAAAAATCAATGTCAACCTGGGCATCTCCGGGGACTGCAAGGATTATGGCGTGGAGATGCAGAAAGTGGATATGGCGCTCCGGTTTGGGGCGGAGGCCATCATGGATTTGAGCAATTACGGCAAAACGAATACTTTTCGCCGGGAGTTGATTCAAAAATCCCCGGCGATGATCGGCACAGTCCCCATGTATGACGCCATCGGCTATCTGGAAAAAGACCTTTTGGAGATTACGGCGGAGGATTTTTTAAAGGTAATCCGGGCGCATGCCGAGGAAGGCGTGGACTTTATGACAATCCATGCTGGGATTAACCGCCGGTCCGTGGAAGCGTTCCGCCGGGAGGGGCGGAAGATGAACATTGTGTCCAGAGGCGGGTCACTGCTGTTTGCGTGGATGTCCATGACGGGAAACGAGAACCCGTTTTTTGAACACTACGATGCGGTTCTGGAGATCCTGCGGGAGTATGATGTGACCATCAGCCTGGGGGATGCGCTGCGCCCCGGCTGTATTGACGACAGTTCGGACGCCGGGCAAATTGCGGAGCTGATCGAGTTAGGGCATCTGGCTGAGCGCGCCTGGGCAAAGGACGTACAGGTGATGATTGAAGGGCCGGGGCATATGGCCATGAATGAAATTGCGGCGAACATGGCCATGGAAAAACGGATATGCCACAATGCGCCGTTTTACGTGTTGGGGCCGCTGGTGACGGATATTGCGCCGGGCTACGACCATATCACCTCAGCCATCGGCGGCGCGATCGCCGCGGCAAACGGGGCGGATTTCCTGTGCTATGTAACACCGGCGGAGCATCTGCGCCTGCCGGATTTGGAGGACGTCAAGGAAGGGATTATCGCCAGCAAGATTGCGGCGCATGCGGCGGATATTGCAAAGGGGATCCCCCATGCCCGGGACATTGACAATAAAATGGCAGAGGCGCGGCACAAGGTGGATTGGGAGGAGATGTTCCGATACGCAATCGACCCGGAGAAGGCCCGGGCGTATTTTGAAAGCACACCGCCTGCCGACCGGCATACCTGCTCCATGTGCGGGAAGATGTGTGCGGTACGGACAACGAATATGATTTTAGAAGGGAAAGAAGTGACCTTCTGTACAGAAAAATAAGTTTTCCAAAGGAAAACAACCGCATCCGGCAGAAAAAAGCCGTCAAAGGGGGAGCGCCCTGGGGCGGCGCCGGGGGCGTTATATAAGCGATGGGAGCCCGTGTTCGGGTTGAGAGGGTGTAATGGAGCACCGACCGCCAATGACAGGTAGCAGTCTATCTGGATTGCCGGCGCTCTGCCTCTTTTCAGATTGATTGCCCGCTTGAGACAATAAAAATGGAAAGAGGTAAAAATTATGCTCAAACAAAAATCATCCTTGTACAAAATGGTCGTGTTAGCGATGCTGGTGGCGCTTGGCGTCGTCATTTCCCCCATCCTGCGGGTGGAGGGGATGTGCCCCATGGCGCATTTTATCAATATCACCTGCGCGGTGCTGCTGGGGCCGTGGTATTCGCTGCTGTGTGCCACGCTGATTGGCATCATCCGTATGGCGTTTATGGGCATCCCGCCGCTGGCGCTGACCGGCGCGGTGTTTGGCGCGTGCCTGTCGGGGATATTATACCGCGCATCCAAGGGGAAGCTCATATTTGCCGTTCTGGGCGAAGTGATCGGGACGGGGATCATCGGCGCGATTGTGTCCTATCCGGTCATGGCGTTTTTGATGGGGCGCACCGGCCTGACATGGCTGTTCTATGTGCCGTCGTTCATTATGGGGACGCTGATTGGCGGCGCGGTGGCGTATGTGTTTTTAAAAGCGCTGTCCAAGACGGGCATGCTTGCCAAATTTCAAATGAGCCTGGGGGCGAAAGTCTATGATAAACCGGTTGGCCGCGTTAAAGCGGCAAATTAAACAAAACCGCCCGCTGATCCACTGCATTACCAACCCAATCTCCATCAATGACTGCGCCAATGCAGTGCTGGCGCTGGGCGCGCGGCCGATTATGGCGGAACACCCGAAGGAGGTGTGCGCCATCACAAAAACGGCGCAGGCGCTGGCGGTCAATCTGGGGAACATCACAGATGCGCGGATGGAATCGATTTTGTTGGCGGGGGAAACTGCGGCGGCGCAGCATATCCCCCACATCATCGACGCGGTGGGCGTTACATGCAGCCCGCTGCGTATGGAATTGGCGCGGGACTATATCAGGGAATGCAAGCCCTGGATTATCAAGGGCAACAGCTCGGAAATAAAAGCGCTGGCGGGCAGAACCGTACATGCGCCGGGAATCGACGCCGCCGACGGCGATAAGGTTACGCCGAGGAATCTGGCGGCGTGGGCGGATTTGGCAAAAAATTATGCATTGGAAACAGGCGCGGTTATTTTGGTAACGGGAAAGATTGACTTGATTTGTACCGCTGAAAAGGCCTATGCGGTGCAGAATGGATGCGCCATGCTATCAGAGCTGACCGGGACGGGCTGTATGCTCAATGTGATTACTGCAAGCTTTTTGGCAGGTAAAGACGCGCTGGCAGCGGCGGTGTTTGGCGCAGCGGTGCTTGGCATCGCGGGGGAATTGGCACAAACGCCCAAAGGGACGGGTACGTTCCGGCAGAACCTGCTGGACGGACTTTACACCATGACGGAGGACGCCCTCCGGGAAAAAATGAACATAGGAGCGGTACAATGAAGCTGGATTTGACGCTGTATCTTGTGACGGACAGCAGTTATCACACAGAGGAATCCTTTTTAAAGACGGTGGAACAGGCGTGCGCCGGCGGTGTGACGCTGGTGCAGCTGCGCGAAAAGCAGCGGGGCGGACGGGCATATCTGGAATTGGCGCAGAAGGTGAAAAAAATTACCGATGCGTATGATATCCCGCTGATTATCGACGACCGCATCGACATTGCGCTGGCGGCGGACGCTGCGGGCGTACACGTAGGGCAGAGCGATATCCCTGTGGAATATGCGCGCAAATTGCTGGGGCCGGATAAAATCGTTGGGGCGACTGCAAAAACCGTAGAGCAGGCGCGCATCGCTTATGCCGCCGGGGCGGATTATCTCGGTGTGGGGGCGATGTATCCCACAACAACAAAGGTCGTTACGGTATTGACGCCGCCGGAGATGCTCAATAAAATTGCGGATGCGGTTCCGATCCCTATGATTGCCATCGGGGGGCTGAATCCGGATAATCTGGACATCATCAAAGGGCGGCCTGTGGCGGGCGTCGCGGTGGTATCCGCCATTATGAAAGCGGAGAACCCGAAAGAGGCGGCGCGGCAGTTGAAGCAGCGGGTAGAACAGTATATCGGAAAGGAATAAGCGTGATGAAAACAGTATTGACGATTGCAGGCTCGGATTGCAGCGGCGGCGCGGGCATCCAGGCGGATATTAAGACGATCACGGCACATAGGATGTATGCCATGAGCGCCGTCACGGCGCTGACGGCGCAGAACACCACCGGGGTATACGGGATTATGGATGTGACGCCTGCATTCCTGGAGCAGCAATTGGACTGTGTCTTCACGGATATCCGGCCGGACGCGGTAAAAATCGGGATGGTATCGGATGCTGCGCTGATCCGCGTGATTGCGGCGGCGCTGGTAAAATACCAGGCGCAGAATATTGTTATTGATCCGGTGATGGTGGCGACCAGCGGCGGTGCGCTGTTGAAAAATGATGCAGTGGAAACGCTGATACGGGAGCTGCTGCCCCTGGGAACGGTGGTCACGCCGAACATCCCGGAGGCGGAGGTGCTGGCAGGCTGTAACATAGAAACGGCGGAAGACATGCAGCAGGCGGCGGAGCGGATCTCCTGCGGGCAGGGCGCGGTGCTGATTAAAGGCGGGCACTTGACGGATTCCGCAGATGATTTGCTGTATGAGAATGGTTCCTGCACCTGGTTCCGGGCGGAACGCGTCAAAACCGATAATACCCATGGGACGGGCTGCACGCTGTCGTCCGCCATTGCCTGCGGGCTGGCGGAGGGCAAGCCGGTGGCTGAAAGCGTCCGGCAAGCGAAGGAGTTCGTGTACGGCGCGCTGGCGGACGGGCTGGATTTGGGCGTCGGAAACGGCCCGCTGAACCATTGCTATCGGATGAAATAAAAAAAGCGGATTTTTAATCCGCTTTTTTTATTTGGTGCCTTTAGGCGTGGGAATAAACCCCCAGTTCTACTGGGGGAAGATAAAAACTTTAGTATATGTAAATAAAACCTCCAGTGGTATAATAGTAAAAGGTTTGGCGACCGCATTACTAAAATATTGAGGAGGT
>DVND01000089.1 GCA_018714645.1 Candidatus Avimonoglobus intestinipullorum | reverse complement strand
TCAATAAAAAAATATATTTTTCTTGAAAAACTGCTGGCATCAGGGCGGAAAGTATAGTATAATATAAAAAGACACAACGAGGAAATGGGGTTGATACAATGGCCGGTGTGCTGGATTATATATCGCGGTTTATGCAGCTGATCCGCGTAACGGATATCATTGACATTGTGATTGTGGCTGTTTTGATTTACCAATTGCTGAAAATCATCAAGGAAACCCGGGCGATGCAGCTGGTGAAGGGCGTCTTTATTTTATTTATTTCACTGCAGCTCAGCGCATGGCTGCACTTTACAGTGCTTGAGTTTATCCTGCGCAACGCTATGCAGGTGGGGATGTTTGCGGTGATTGTTATTTTCCAGCCGGAGCTGCGGAGCATGCTGGAACGCGTGGGCCGCTCCAAGGTGGGGCAGCTGATGGAGTTTAAAAATACGCAGGAGGCGGATGATGCCGGGAAAACCGTCAATGAAATTGTGGAAGCTGCCGTCAATATGTCGAAATCCAAAACCGGCGCGTTGATTGTGCTGGAACGGAAAGTGAAGCTGGGGGATGTGATCAATACGGGGACGCTGATTAATGCGGATATCAGCGCGGCGCTTTTAGAGAATATTTTTGTCCCCAATACGCCGCTGCACGACGGCGCGGTGATTATCAAGGACGAAAAAATACATACGGCGGGATGCTTGCTGCCGCTGACCTCCAACACAAACCTGTCCCGGGAGCTGGGGACGCGCCACCGGGCGGCCTTGGGGATTTCCGAGGCTTCCGACGCTATGGTGGTGGTGGTGAGCGAGGAGACAGGGAAGATTTCGCTGGCGCTGAACGGGACGCTCACCAGGAACCTGACCGGGGACTCCCTGAAAAAGGCGCTGACAAAAGGGCTGAAGCCCGCCGGCACTTCCGATTTTGACAAGATCAAGTTTTGGAAGGGGGCGGCGAAATGAGTGAACCCAAAAAAGTGGAGCATAAGCTGCTGCTGCAGATTTTGTCTGTCCTTGTGGCAATCGTGATCTGGTTTGTAATCCTTTATACGGAAAACCCGGCGCTGGAAGTGACCATCAGCGATATCAGGATCCAGTACACCGGCGAGAGCCAGCTTTTTGAAGACGGCCTTATATTGGTGGACAAAGCGGAGCTTCCGGCGGCATCTGTCGAGGTGCGGGGAAGCCGGAGCGATTTGATGGATTCCATGAACGAAATCACCGCCAGCGTGGATTTGTCCAACATCACCGCCGCAGGGGAGTACAGGCTGCCCGTCAATTATGAATTGCCCACCGGGAGCATTTACATCAATCGGAAAAGGCTCAATGCGGTGACGGTAACGGTAGAGAATGTAGAAGAAAAGGACGTGCCTGTGCAAATCCTGCAAATTGGCGCGGATAAGGATAAAACGAAAATCATCCAGTCCGTCCCGGAGGTGGACAAGGTTCATGTGCGCGGCGCAAAATCGGATGTGGATCAGATTGAACGCGCGCTGGTCTCCGTTGATGTGACGACCTTGGAGGAACACAATACGCAGAAGTACAGCTTTATCCTGGCGGACGGGAACGATACCCAGGTGACGCCTGTGAATGAGCTGGTGACCGATATTGAAGTGATCAGCATTCAAAACAATGTCTTTTTACGCAAAACCGTGCCCTTATCCGTCACCTTCCCCGAAGCGGTGTTTGAGGAATATGCGGTGCACATTGAAAGCTTATCCAAGACGGAGCTGGATATCGGCGTGGCGGATTTGGAAGGCGCGCCCGACCAGATCGAAGTGGAATATAACGGCAGCCTGAGCGAGGATACAGATACCTATACAGTGGAATTGACCGCGCCGGAGGGGGTTTATATCCCCGATGAAAGCGTGGAAATGAAGGCGTCTGTCACGAAAAAAACAGTGCAGACGCTGGATGTGCCCGTTGAGGTCATAAACAGCAGTTCGACTTACAGCCTGGCACCAGCGTCGGTAAGTATTACCCTGCGCGGCCCGGCTGATAAGCTGAATACAGACAATGTAAAAGCGACGGCCGATTTGAGCGGGCTCCCGGCCGGGGTTCACAGCGTGTCGGTGGATGTGCAGTCCAACGATGTGGATGTGGCGGTGCTCAATGGGGCAATGGTAACGGTCACGATTTATTGACGGGAAGGAGCATATCTTTTGGCAGATGTAATAGCAAGAGGGAACAGCATGGACGGAAGCATCCGCGTTTTCGCGGCTGTGACTACGGATCTGGTAAATGAGGCGCAGCGGATACACCATACCTATCCTGTCGCCACCGCTGCGCTGGGGCGTACGCTCACCATTGCGGCCATCATGGGCGCGGGAATGAAAAACGAGAGCGACACCGCCACGATCCAATTCAAAGGCGACGGGCCTTTGGGGAGCATTGTCGCGGTGACGGACAGCAAATCGCTGGTGCGCGGGTATGTGGCAAACCCGTATGTGGATTTGCCTTTGAATGCGCAAGGGAAGCTGGACGTGGGGCGCGGTGTGGGACACGGCGTGCTGAACGTGATCCAGGATTTGGGGCTGAAGGAGCCGTATATCGGCCAGGTGCCTATTGTCAGCGGGGAGATCGCGGAGGATATGACTTATTATTTTGCAGTCAGCGAACAGATTCCCACGGCAATCGGATTGGGCGTGCTGGTGGATACGGACAACACCGCTGTCTGCGCCGGCGGGTTTATGATCCAGCTGATGCCGGAGGCGGCGCCGGAAACTGCGGCCCGGATTGAAGAACATTTAAAAACAATGGAGCCGGTCACTGCGCTGCTGCAAAAGGGCATGCATGCCGAAGAACTGTTGTTCCATGTGACAGAGGGCTTTGATATGCTGATGGAAAACCAGACGGTAACGCCGGCATACCGATGCAAATGCTCCCGGGAGCGGATGGAGCGGGCACTGATTTCCATAGGGAAAAAAGAGCTGGAAGAGATGATCGAGGAGCAGGGGCAGGCGGAATTGACCTGCCAGTTCTGCGACAAAAAATATCAGTTTAATAAGGAAGAATTGCTTGCGCTGTACCGGCAGGCGCAGTAAAAAATCAGATGGGGCGCGCCTCATCTGATTTTTTTGTGTTGGATATGGTATGCTGTCCTGGCAATGGTTTTGTCGGAAACAAACCGCCGGGAAAAGATCGTCAGCTTCATCAGCACGCCGGGGACGATGACGGTTTTGCCCTGCTGCAGCTTGCGCACGGCATATTGCGCCACCTCCATGCTGCTGAGCCCCTTGATGCTGAAGCGGACGTTGGCGACTTTGTCAAATTCCGTGGCCACCGGGCCGGGGCACAGCACAGCGATGCGGACACGGCTGCCCTTGCGCCGCAGCTCTTCGCAAATGCCCTCCGACAGGCGCAGCACATAGGCCTTTGAGGCGTAATACGTGGATAACAGCGGCCCGATCATAAAGCCCGCCGAGGAGGAAACGTTTAAAATCTGCCCGCTGTCCCGCCGGACAAAATCCTGGAGAAACAGCTTTGTCAAAATATGCAGGCCGGTGACGTTTGTCTGGATGAGCCGGAGCTCGTCCTCCAGCGGCAGTTCCGTAAATTCGCCGCAAAGCCCGAAGCCGGCATTGTTGATCAACAGGTCGATGTTTTCATTTTTCAGTCTGTCATATAACGCGATGCAGTCCTCCTGTACCGACAGGTCCGCCCGGATGGGCGTTACAGGCGTGGAAAGCTCGTTTTTTAATTCCATAAGGCGGTCCATCCGCCGCGCTGCGACAAACAATTCATACCCCATGCCGGAAAGGACGCGGGCAAAATCGCGCCCCATGCCGGAGCTGGCGCCGGTAATCAAAGCTTTCATATATGAATATCCTCCATGCCGTATAGTTCATCGTTGCAGATATTATATCATAAGTGCAAGGCGCCTATCGCCTTGCTACACACCGATACAATAAAAACATAACGATGAAAACCGAAAGGTTTTCGTCCCTCAATTGTTTTTATTATATCATAAGTGCGGGGGAGAAGCAATCCGAAGCGTTCTGCAA
>DVND01000088.1 GCA_018714645.1 Candidatus Avimonoglobus intestinipullorum | reverse complement strand
TATTTGAATCAAATACCTCTGCATAAATGCGTACGATGTCATAATTTTCAAAAATGAACCATGAAAATTCTTTTACCGCAGCGGTCATGATCCCCCGGCCCCAAAACTGCTCCGCAAGCCAATACCCCAGCTCCGCACATTTACAATTCACATCGTCTTTAAAAATCACACCTATGCTCCCTGCTGCCTGCCCTTCCGCCTCAATGCACCAATTCAGCGCGCCCGTGTCCGGCCGGCGGCAATAGCGGATATACTGCTCCGCATCCCCCGGCGCGGCGTATAAGGATTGGGGAACGTATTCCGTAAATTTTCGGCAATCCGGACGTTATTTGCATTCCGCGCCAAATCCGCCGCATCGGTAAGCTCCCAGTTTCGCAGTTTATAATCCATTTCAAACGCCTCCTTTTTTATATATCCCTGTTCAATGTTCTACAACCATTGTATTTTCAACAATTCCATTATTGAAAATAATTTCGTACACATATGGATCAATCATGCTGTCCCCAACGTAATATTCAAACCGGCGCGGCCCGCTATCCGGTTTCCTTGCGGGTTCGCCCAGCAGCTCTATAATTTCTTCTTCGCTTTTTCCAATCAGTTGATGTTCTTTTTGCAAATCGTCAATCATATAAATCCTGAAGTTTTCGTACCGGTCCCATTTTTTTCCTGCTGTAATCAGAAAGATAGCCGGTTATTCCCAGATAGATGCCGCTGTTCACGATCACAGACAACACAGTAAAAATAATCAGCATCAAAGGATACGGGCAATGCGCTTTTAACCTTTTTCTAAAAATAATCGGTACCACAAAAGCCAAGGCATAAATGAACGCAAATATGTATTTCAATATTCCGTTGCCAAAATGCTGCATGATATCGCTTACCATCAAAAAGATAAAAGACGCAAAAAATATCCCGCACCAAATCAAAATGAGCAAAATGGACAACAACACATTAAAAACCCTGAAACGCATTTCCCTACCTCAAAAATCAGTCTTTTTTCTCATTCTAACATACCACAGGCAAAAAAACAAGCCGGGAACCGGCTTGTTTTCTTAGTAAAGGCTTTCCAAATATTCCGCTACTTCGCGTTCTGTTTTCAATTCCAGCGCATGCTGCGCCGCTTCCGATGCTTTTTTGCTGTCCCAGGCGGCAATTATCTTACGTGTTTGCAGTACAGCTGCCGGGCTGACGCTGAATTCATCCAGCCCAAAGGCAATGAGCAGCGGGATCAGATGGGGGTCCGACGCAGCTTCGCCGCACATGCCCACAGGAATATGTTTTTCCTTTGCCGTTTTAATAATATGCCGGATGGAGCGCAGCACCGCAGGATTATAAGCGGAATAGAGATACGACACCTTCGCATTTCCACGGTCCACCGCCATGGTATACTGGGTCAGGTCATTGGTGCCAATGCTGAAAAAGTCCGCTTCCTCCGCCAGCAAATCGGCAATCAGGGCCGCCGCAGGGGTTTCAATCATCACGCCCACCGGAACATTCTTTTTATATTGGATGCCGTCCTGTTCCAGCGTAGATTCCACATCCGCAAGAAGCGCCTTTGCCTCCCGCACCTCCTCCACACAGGTCACCAGCGGGAGCATGATCCGGATATCGCCAAATGCGCTGGCCCGCAGGAGCGCCCGGAGCTGGGCGCGGAACAAATCCTTCCGTTTCAGGCAAAACCGTATGGCGCGATATCCCAAAAATGGGTTTTCTTCTTTTTCCAGCCCCAAATATGGAATTTCCTTATCCCCGCCGATATCCAGCGTCCGGATAATGACGGGGCGCCCGCGCATCCCTTCCGCCGCCTGGCGGTATGCTTCAAACTGCTCTTCCTCCGAGGGAACCTGCGTCCTGTCCATAAACAGGAACTCCGTGCGGAACAGGCCAACGCCCTCGCCGTCATATTCCAGCACCTTTGCCGTTTCCGCGGACGTTCCGATATTACAGAACAATTCAAACCGTTTGCCGTCATCCGTGCGCGTTTCCTTTCCGACAAATTTCCCCAACGCCCGTTTCTCTTCCAGATACGCTTCCCGTTTTTTCCGATATGCAATCACCTGGCTGTCGCTCGGGCGGATGAGGACCGCCCCCTCAATTCCATCCACAATGATCTGGTCGCCGTTGTGCAGCTCAGAGACAATGCCCCTGACGCTCAGTACCGCCGGAATTTCCATCGACCGGGCAAGGATGGCGGAGTGCGACGTTTTACCGCCCTCCTCCGTCACAATCCCCACCACATGCTCTTTATTCAGCGTCGCCGTCATGGAAGGCGTCAAATCGTGCGCTACCAGGATGGTGTCGGGCTTTAAATTACTTAAGTCCAAGTCTTCGATATGCAGCAGTGTTTTGAGCATTCCCGTTTTGATATCTTTCAAATCCGTTACCCGCTGCTGCGTCAGTTCGTCGCCTGTGGCGCCAAACATGTCAATGAACATATCCAAAACGGCTTCCAGCGCCGCTTCTGCGCACATTCCGGCATTGATTTTCTTTTTGATTTCCTCCGTCAACGCCGGGTCGCTGATTAACACCGCGTGCCCCATCAGGATTTCCGCTTCCTTTTCTCCTGCCTTTTTGCGGAGTTCTTCCGCCATTGCAAAGGTTTTTGCACTAAACTCCGACAGCGCATTTTCAAACCGTTTGACCTCGGCGGCCGGGTCTTCAGGCTGGAACGGCGTATACGCAACCTGCTGGTCGCCGACAATGGCGACCGTCCCAATGCCGATTCCCGCCGAAGCATTAATCCCTCGAACCATGTTCCTCACCCCGTTTCATTCACCAAAACCGCTCTCAATCATTTCAAGCGCCTTTGCAAGCGCTGCTTCCTCGTCTGCGCCGTCGCATTGTACTTCTATTTCCGAGCCGCACTTCATGGCGCCGGCCATGATATTAATAACGCTTTTCCCATTAAAGTCGCTTCCATTGAATTTTAAATTTACATCGCATTGAAATTTCGCCATCTCCTGGGCAAATTCCATCGCCGGACGCATGTGCAGCCCTTGTTCATTGATTATTTTCGTTTTTTTCGATACCATGTTTCCCACTCCTCACTTATTTCTGCACCGGCTTTTTCAGGAATGCCAGCATGATACATCCAACGACAGACCCAATCACCAATGCCAACAAATACATCGGCCAGTTCCCAACCACCGGGAATACAAATATCCCACCGTGAGGTGCCATCAGCGTACAGCCAAACAGCATGCTCAGCCCGCCGGCAACCGCAGAGCCGACAATACAGGATGGTATTACGCGCAGCGGGTCAGCCGCCGCAAAGGGGATCGCCCCTTCCGAAATAAAGCACAGGCCCAAAATATAGTTTACCAAACCGGACTGGCGTTCCGCCGGCGTAAAGCGGTTTTTGAAAAATGTCGAACACAGCGCAATCGCCAACGGCGGGATCATACCGCCAATCATGACAGCCGCCATGATGTCATACTCACCGCTTGCAATGGAGGCCGTCCCGAATACATACGCCGCCTTGTTGAACGGCCCGCCCATGTCGATGGACATCATGCCGCCCAGGACAATGCCCAGCAGTACCTTACTGGTCGTCCCCATGGAGCGCAGGCCATTGTTCAGCGCCTCATTAAGCATTGCAATCAGCGGGTTCACCGCACACATGACAACACCAATCAACAGGACGCCCAGCAGCGGATATAATAACACCGGCTTGATGCCCTCCAGTGAATCAGGCAGCTTGGAGAAGATTTTCCGAAGCCCAACCACAATGTAGCCGCCGACGAAGCCCGCAAACAGCGCACCGAGAAAACCTGCTGAAATGCCGCCGTCCGGATTTAAAAACGTCATACCGGAAACCGCCAGTGCCCCGCCGACAAAGCCTACCGCCAATCCCGGCCGGTCCGCAATGCTCATCGCGATATAGCCCGCCAAAATGGGAAGCATGAACCCAAATGCCGTATCGCCCAATGTTTTGAAAAATGCTGCCAACGGCGTATTTTTACCGAAATTACTCGGATCAATCGCGTAATCGTCCAGCAGGAATGCCAGCGCAATCAGGATCCCGCCGCCGACAACAAACGGCAGCATATGGGAAACGCCGTTCATCAGGTGTTTATAAATCTTCCTGCCGAAGCTCTCATCGCCGCTATAACGCTCTTCCGTTTTCGCCCCGTTATGATGGTATACCGGCGCGTCACCGCTGAGCGCCCGCTTGATCAATTCCTCCGGCTTGTGGATCCCTTCGGAAACAGAGGTTTTAATCACGCGCTTTCCGTCAAACCGTGCCATTTCCACATTTTTGTCCGCCGCGATGATAATTGCGTCCGCCTGTTCAATCTCTTGGCGCGTCAGCACATTTTTTGCACCGCCGGAGCCATTTGTCTCCGCTTTCAGGTTGATGCCCATTTCCGCAGCCTTATTGGTCAGCGCTTCCGCCGCCATAAAAGTGTGTGCAATCCCTGTCGGGCATGCCGTTACCGCCAGGATGCGGTAACCATCCTTTTTCTGAACCGGTTCTTCATGCCCGTACTTCTCCGTCTCTTTACGGTCTATGATTTTCAAGAATGCATCCGTATTCTGCGCCGCCAGCAATTCCTCCCTGAAGCTTGCGTCCATCAGCATCACCGTCAGCCGGGACAGCAGCTCCAAATGCGTATCTCCGCCGCCCTCCGGCGCCGCGATCATAAATATCAATTTGGACGGCTGCTGGTCCAATGCGTTTAAATCCACGCCGTCCGGGACGGTAATGGCAGTCAGCATCGGCTTTTTTACCGCGCTGCTTTTTGCGTGGGGAATTGCAATCCCATCGCCGATGGCCGTCGGCCCCTGGGCCTCCCGTTTCATGATATCCTCTTTGTACAATTTTTTGTTTGTAATGCTCCCGATTTTCTCATGCAAATCAATCAGCATATCGAAAGCTTCTTCCTTGTTGCTGACCTTCGCCCGCAGCACCACTGCGTCCTTGCTTAATAAATCCGTAATCCGCATATCTTGTTCCTCCTTTTAATTTATATTTGATTTAATAATCGCTCTACATCCACTTTTTGCGCTAAGCCTTTTGAAAAGGCTGTCGCACTCCCTGCGGCGGTCCCGGTCCGGAGCGCCTCCAGATAATCGCCGCGTTTCATAAATCCGGCAATGAAGCCTGCGACCATGGAATCCCCCGCGCCGACCGAATTGACAACTTTTCCTTCCGGAACGCCGATTTGATGTACATCGCCGTGCTCCGTCACCAAAACCGCGCCATCCCCGGCCATGGACACCAGCACATTGGCCGCGCCCATATCCCGTAGCTTTTTCGCATACTCTATAATTTGTGCAATTGACTCCATTTTCACTCCAAAGATCTCTTCCAATTCATGGCTATTGGGTTTTATCAAAAACGGGCGGTATTTTAATACATTCACTAATAACTGCCCCGTCGCATCCACAATAATCCGAATGTCCCTGCCGGAAAGCCGTTCCATGATTTTTTCATAAATATCCGGCGGCAGGGACGCCGGTATGCTTCCCGCCAGCACAAGGACATCCCCATCTTTGATATCCGCCAGCTTTTTAAAAAGCCTGTCAATCGCTTCTGCGCTGATTTTCGGGCCCTGGGTATTGATTTCCGTTTCCTTCTGCGCCTTCAGCTTGATATTGATTCTGGAGAACCCGTCCTCCAGGTCAATAAAATCATTGCTGATGCCCATCCCACAGAGCGCCGCCTGAATCTGCCGCCCCGTAAACCCAGCGATAAACCCCAGCGCCACCGTATTGATCCCCAGATTATGCAAGACCGTCGACACATTGATCCCTTTCCCGCCGTAGTACAGCTCTTCGCCCGACGAGCGGTTTGTTTCTCCGTCCTGCAATTCCTCTTTTAAATGGATGATGTAATCCACAGCCGGGTTAAACGTCACTGTGTATACCACGTCATTTCGCCTCCTTAATCACCGTCGCATCCATATATTTTTCCTCCGGGCGCCTGTCTGTGATGATACAGGCTTCTCCAATGTCCCCGAAATTGATGGACGCGGTAATGCCGAATTTCGTATAGTCCGCCAATATGACTTTCATATAGCTGTGCTTCAAAATCTCCCGCTTTACCGCCGCTTCTTCTATATTGGGGGTTGTGTACCCATTTTCCACCGTGATTCCATTCACGCCCACAAAACATTTTGTAAAGTTATAGCGCCTCAGGTTTTCCAAGGCCTCCGTCCCCACAATCGCCTCTGTCACGGGCCGGATCATGCCGCCCAGCACATAGGTCTTTAACCCCTTCCGCACCAATTTTTCACCGTGTGTAATACCATTCGTAACAAACGTTGCCTTCGAGGTCCTGTCCAAATACTCAATCAGCCGGTCGGTCGTCGTCCCCGCGTCGATCATCACAAAGTCGTTGTCATTCACCAGCGACGCCGCATACTGCGCGATCCGGTCTTTTTCCTCTTTGTTTTTCTGGATTTTTGTAAATACATCCTCTTCCACAATTGCGTAATTTTCACGCAGTGCGGTGGCGCCGCCATGTATTTTGGTCAAAAGCTTCATCTCATCCAGCGCAATCAAATCCCTGCGGATTGTCGATTCAGATGCGCCTGTCAAATGTGTCAGTTCCGCCACATTGACCGTGATTTTTTCATTCACCGCTTTTAAAATTAAATCATACCGTTCCTGCGTTAACATAGAACCACCCCGGTTTCTCTTTTGTTACATTCATTATAACATCATTTACAACCAAAATCAACCATTTTCTTTCAAAATTATTCACAAATAATCAATTTCTGTTTTGTGGAATATGCATTATCAATCAAATTCAATCAAAACTATTCATCCTTTTCAAAACTTTATTCTTTCCGGTTTTCGCGCAAAATATTATGAACGGCATCAAAAAAAGACGGTAAAACCGTCTTTTAGAAGCACAATTTATTCATCTACAATTTCCACTCTTAAGACTTCGCCAAAGGTCTGCGCATATTCATTGGAAATTCCCAACGTATCCCCAACCATGAGTTGCTTACCGGAAGCAGCGTAAAACCCTTGCGCCGTTTCCGTCCCCTTTGTCCGCAAGGTAATTACAACGTCAAACTTATCGTCATAATCCGAAAACGTATACGTCCCGTCGGCAAGCTTCGTCAATTCATGGGCAGGCGTCACTTCAATTGACGTAATTTCCCCCAGTTCTTTTTTTGATTCCGCATCGACA
>DVND01000087.1 GCA_018714645.1 Candidatus Avimonoglobus intestinipullorum | reverse complement strand
GTCGAAGCGTCGCGCGGGGGTGTTAAAATTCTCGACAAAAACCGTCTTCGCAGTCTTATCCGCTGACAGGAAGCTGGCACATATGCCGCTGCATATTTTCAGTATAACTTATGTATTTTCATTTTTCTGTGACGAAACCGCGTTTTTCCCTTTGCATATGAGCTGCGTCATTGTTCCCATTGGGCAGTACACGCACCATGAACGGGGTTTAAATAAGAGCATCGTAACGAGCCCAAGCACGGTTGAAGTGAGCATAACGCCATAGAATCCAAAAGCAAACTGGGCCACCCCGGGGGAAAACAGCGTGCCGTGATACGCCCATTGCCAAGGGACCTTAAACGTCCACAGCAATGTTACTGTTTGGCTCAAATCTTTTACCCCGGCAAACACCAGGCAGGTGTTCCAAAGCATCAGGCAAAACATCGCAAGGAAGAATATTAAAAACCCATACCGGAATGGCGCCGCTTTCATCCATCCGGGCATATCTTTTTTCCTGGAAAGCCCAAAGCTGCCGCCTAAATGGGCGAAGAGCTGCCCCCTGCCGCAATACTTGTTGCAGTATGCTTTATTCCCCTTTACCGCAGATATAATAAGGGGGATAAAAAAACACAGGAGCCCGGCCCATGCAAACAGGATATTGAAAAAACCGAGAACAAGATAAGCCAGGGACAATATCCAAAGATCATCGTACCAATGTTTCTTCGATTTCATCAATTTACTTCCTCCAGAGAAATAATACTGGCCGGGCACGCCTTTGAACACAATCCGCATCCGATACATAAATTTTGATCTATATTCGCAAAGACGCCATTGGGGATTGTAATTGCGTCCCGCGGGCAGACTTTCATGCAGCAGCCGCAGGCAACACACGCTTTCGTAATAACGGTCGCTTTTCTTTTCATCGTGCAAAATCGCCTCCTCTTTGTATCAGTATACAAAAAGAAGGTAGTTTATTCTGTGACAAAGTCACAATTCAAGGTTTCGGAAGTAGTTATAAACAAGTTCAATGCAGGTTTTGACGGCGGGCGTCAGATATTTTTGCGATAGATAAACAAGATAATAGGTACGGATGAACGCAGTGTTTTTTATATGGAGCACCGTTAAAGCCCCACTATCCAGAGCGGGCTGCGCCAGTTTTTGGGGAAGGATGCTTATGCCCATCCCACTTGCGGCAAGACTTAAAAGGACATGGCTGCTGACACTTTCTGCGTTGATTTTGGGGATGGCGCCCGCGGCGGAAAACACCGCTTCCACACAGGACCGGCAGCCGCTGCCCTTCTCCCGCAGAAGCAACGGCTGCGCGGCCAATGCATGAATGTCCATCTTCCGGGACTCCATAAAACCCGGGGCGCACACAGCAACCATGTTTTCTTGGAAAAGCAATGCGGCAGAAAGCGCAGGGCTGTCCACAACAGAATCTATTAAGGCAAAATCAAGCTTATTTTCACGCAGTTTATATTCAATTGCGCGGTTGTTTTCAATTTCTGCCACAATGTGTAATGCAGGCATGGCCGCTTTTAGTTGTTTTACAATGTCCGAGAGATAGCATTCGCCGATGGTGGCATTGGCCCCGATTGTACAGGAAATAAAACCATGCGCATCCCGTATGTCGGAAATGGATTGGGCGAACTCATCCAAAATTCCGTATGTATAAGTCCTCAGCTTCTCCCCTGCTTCGTTCAGATAGATCCTCCGCCCAATGCGGTCAAAAAGTTTTGTGTTGTAAAACGCTTCCAGTTCTTTAATCGCCAAGCTGACAGCGGGCTGGGACATGTTCAGCGTTTCCGCCGCCCTGCTGATATTCATTTTTTCGCATACAGCCCAAAAGATTTGTAAATGCCGCAGCGTCATATTCCCACTCTTTTCATACTGTTTTACTTATGAATTATATAATAACATATAAATTGATTTATGTCAATCCGGTTGATATAATATGTAATGAAATCACTGATGAGATGGGAAACGGAACGATGCAAAAACAAAATCTGCTGCAAGTTTTTTTCACATTTTTGAAAATTGGGGCATTTACATTCGGCGGCGGTTACGCCATGATCCCGCTGATACAAAGGGAAACTGTTGAAAAGAAAAAATGGATTACGGACGGAGATATCCTTGAAATCACCGCAATTGCGGAATCGACGCCGGGGCCGATTGCAGTTAATGCGGCTACGTTTGTCGGATACCGTGTAGCAGGATTTTTCGGCGCACTGTTTGCAACACTTGGTGCAGTGCTGCCTTCTTTTATAATTATTTTTGCTATTTCTTTTGCCCTGCGGGAATTCCAGGAATTAAAGGCCGTTCAATATGCATTCAGCGGGATCCGCGCAGGCGTGTTGGCGCTTATCATAAAGGCGCTTTGGACAATGTACCGTCAAGCGCCAAAGGGTGCGCTGGCTTATGTGATGATGGCGGCGGCATTTATCCTGACTGCATTTTTTGACATAAATGTACTTCTGGTTATAATAGGCTGTGCGGCGGCAGGGCTTATATATTCATTGATTGTGGTAAGGAGGGGCGGAAAATGATATATTTGGAGTTGCTGTTTACATTTTTAAAGATTGGGGCGTTCACCTTTGGCGGCGGCTATGCGATGCTGCCGCTGATTCAGGAAGAAGTGGTTTCGCGCGGTTGGATGGGGCAGCAGGCGCTTGTTGATTTCATAGCGGTCAGCGAGAGTACGCCGGGGCCGTTTGCCGTTAATATCGCGACGTATATAGGTTCCGAAACAGGAGGCCTTTTGGGGGCTGTCTGCGCCACTTTGGGTGTGGTGCTCCCCTCTTTTATTGTCATCCTCCTGGTCGCAAAATGTTTTGAAAAATTTAAAAACAGCCGTATAGTGAACGGCTGCATGGCAGGGCTTAAGCCCGCCGTTGTCGGATTGATCGGCGCGGCGGCTTTGTCCGTTGCGGCGACCGTGTTCATACCGGGCGGGTTTTCAATGGCGGTAATGACTGACGATGCATTTTACTGCTCCTTGGCAATTTTTACTGTTTCAATGATTCTCGCATTGAAAAAAACCCATCCGATCTT
>DVND01000086.1 GCA_018714645.1 Candidatus Avimonoglobus intestinipullorum | reverse complement strand
AAATTTTAGGATTAAAAAAAGAGTGTGCGGCTGCACACTCTTTTTTAGGTTTTTGATGATTTTCTTTTAAAAGGTACCGGGATTAAAGGCGCGCGGTCCTTGCGCTTATCTAAAAATAATATCCTCCCGGCCCGGGCCGTTGGAGACGACTTTAATCGGATACCCGATCTGTTCTTCCACAAATTCAATGTAGTTCCGGCAGTTTTCCGGCAATCCTTCATAGGTCTTGATACCGCGGATATCGGATTTCCAGCCCGGCAGCGTCTTTAATACCGGCTTCGCCCGGTTGAGCTTGTCGGTGGTGGGGAATTCGTTGGTAACAGCGCCGTCTACCTCATAGCCGACGCATACGGGGACCTCGTCCAGATATCCCAAAACGTCCAGCACGGTGAACGCCACTTGGGTCGTCCCCTGCACCATGCAGCCGTAGCGCGTTGCAACGCAGTCGAACCAGCCCATCCGGCGGGGGCGGCCTGTTGTGGCGCCGTATTCGCCGCCGTCTCCGCCGCGCCTGCGCAGCTCGTCGGCCTCGTCCCCGAAGATTTCGGAAACAAACGCGCCCGCGCCCACTGCGGAGGAATATGCTTTCACTACAGTGATGATATCCTTGATTTCATAGGGCGGGATCCCCGCGCCCACCGCGCCGAAGCCTGCCACCGTGTGGGAGGAGGTGGTGAACGGGTAGATGCCGAAATCCGGGTCCTTCAGGGAGCCGAGCTGCCCTTCCAGCAGGATGTTTTTCCCTTCCCGGATGGCTTTGTGCATGAATTCCACGGAATTAATCACATAGGGCCGCACCATGTCCGCATACCCCTTCAGGGTTTGGAACAATTCCTGCGCGTCGATCAGCGGTCTGTGGTATACGTGCTCCAAAATGAGGTTTTTGACCTCTAATACATTTTTGATTTTTTCCATCAGGGCGCCGTCGTCCTGAAGCAGTTCCCAGACCTGGAAGCCGATTTTTGCGTATTTGTCGGAATAGAACGGCGCGATGCCCGATTTGGTGGAACCAAATTTGCGGTCGGAAAGCCGTTCCTCCTCATAGGTATCAAATAGGATATGATAGGGCATTAGTACCTGCGCCCGCTCGGAAATGACCAGGTTCGGCTTCGGTACGCCGCGGCGCACGATCTCGTCCAGTTCCTTGAACAGCTCCGGGATATCCAGCGCCACCCCGTTGCCGATCATGTTCACCACGTGCGGGTTGAAGGAGCCGGAGGGGAGCAGGTGCAGGGCGAATTTCCCGTAGTCGTTGATAATCGTGTGCCCTGCGTTGGCGCCGCCTTGGAACCGGATGACGATATCCGCCTCCGCCGCCAGCATATCGGTGATTTTCCCCTTGCCTTCGTCGCCCCAGTTTGCGCCTACAATCGCTCTTACCATAAATTTTTCACAACCTTTCAAGTAGCCGAGTTCTCTGTTCTTCTAATTGTTTTATTCTTTTATCCAATGAGCGGGCCGCTTTTTCACTTTCAATTGCCGCTTCTATTATCTTTGTATCATTTGATTTTAACGGGTCGATTTGCTGTGTGGTTCCGTTGTATCCCGTTTGGACGTTTTGTAAATGCCGGACGAGCTCCAATTCACGTCGCAGGCTGTTTATTTCATCTGTCAGCTTGTCGCATTCGATACGCCGGCGTTTTATCTCTGCCTGTTCCACTCGTTTGCGCTGTTCGGCCTTTTGGCGTTCCAATTCGGCAATCCGTTGTTGCTCAAGTTCGAACTCTCTCTGCTGTTGCTTTTTCAGCTTCCTTTTTTCGCCGTATGCCAACATATATGGCAGAAAGGCAAAAAACGTTCCAAACACTAAACACATGGGCAAAATAATATACACAATAATTCCCATCATTGTTTTTCAATCCATCCTTTCGACGTAAACCCACCATTAGAATCAATTGATATATCTTTTCCAAACGCTTCATAACCGATGTAAAATTTCAAATGTTTCAATTTATTGACGCCGCAGCACTTGATGAAATTTTATTTATACGTTGATTTCCACATCAATGCCCAATAAATCTTTGTTCTGTTCCAGAACCGGATAGACGTGCCCCGCCAGAAAATCCGCAACCTGCTCCGGCGCGCGGCCGACGAAATTTTCGGGCTTCAAAATCGCGTGTATTTCCTCTAAGGACAGGTTGAAGCTGGCGTCCGCTGCAATCAATTCCAGCAGATTGTTCTCCTTGCCCTCCGCCTTGACATTTTTTGCCGCTTCCATGGAATATATACGGATTTTTTCATGCAGCTCCTGCCGGTCGCCGCCTTTTTTGACGGCGTCCATCATGATGTTTTCCGTCGCCATGAAGGGCAGCTCGCGCATGAACTGCTGATAGATGACCTTCGGGTATACCACCAGCCCATCCACCACGTTGATGTAGAGGTTTAAAATCGCATCCACCGCCAGGAACGCCTCCGGCACGCTGATGCGCTTGTTGGCGGAGTCGTCCAGCGTCCGCTCGAACCACTGGGTCGCCGCGGTGATGGCGGGGTTCAATGCGTCCACGATCACGTACCGGGCCAAGGAACCGATGCGCTCCGAACGCATGGGATTGCGCTTGTATGCCATGGCGGAGCTGCCGATCTGGGATTTCTCGAATGGCTCCTCGATCTGCTTCAGATGCTGGAGCAGGCGGATGTCGTTGGAGAATTTATACGCACTCTGGGCAATGCCTGAAAGGACGTTTAAAACCTGGGAATCCAGCTTGCGCGGATAGGTCTGCCCGGTGACGGGGAAACAGGCGGAATAGCCCATTTTTTCCGCGATTTTCCGGTCCAGCGCCTTGCATTTTTCGTGGTCGCCTTCGAATAATTCCAGGAAGCTTGCCTGGGTGCCGGTGGTGCCTTTGCAGCCCAGCAGCTTCGCCTTGGAGAGCTGGTATTCCACGTCCTCCAAATCCAGCAGCAAATCCTCCAGCCAGAGGCTCGCCCGCTTGCCGACGGTGGTCGGCTGGGCCGGCTGGAAATGGGTGAATGCCAGGGTCGGCAGGTTTTTATTTGCGTCCGCAAATTTCGCAAGCTCGGAAATCAGGTTCACGAGCTTTTTCTTCACCAGGCGGAGCGCCTCGGTCATGAGGATGATATCGGTATTGTCGCCCACGTAGCAGCTGGTTGCCCCTAAATGGATGATGGGTTTCGCCGCCGGGCACTGTACGCCGTAGGCGTAAACGTGGCTCATCACGTCGTGGCGGACTTCCTTTTCCCGCTGCTTTGCCACATCGTAGTTGATGTCGTCCACATGGGCTTTCATCTCGGCGATCTGTTCATCGGTGATGTCCAACCCTAATTCCTGCTCGCTTTCCGCCAGTGCGATCCAGAGCCTGCGCCAGGTGGAGAATTTTTTATCCGGTGAGAAAATGTATTGCATCTCTTTGGACGCATAACGCGTGTTTAACGGGCTTTCATATGTATTTGTACTCATAAACGTCCCCTTTATCTTACAGACCCAATCTCTTGAACACTTCTTCGTATGCTTCCTCGACCTTGCCCATATCCCTGCGGAAGCGGTCCTTGTCCAGCTTTTCATGGGTGGTTGCATCCCACAGGCGGCAGGTGTCGGGAGAGATTTCGTCCGCCAGGATGATCTGCCCGTCGGACGTTTTACCGAATTCAATCTTGAAATCCACCAGCTCGATGTTGATGGTCTTGAAATATTCTTTCAGGACGTCGTTCACTTTAAACGCCATTTCTGCAATTTTGTCCAGTTCTTCGCGGGTGGCGATGCCCAGCGCCATGGCGTGGTAGTCGTTGATCAGCGGGTCGCCCAGCGCGTCGTCCTTGTAGCTGAATTCCAGGACGGTGGTCTGGAGCGGGCGGCCTTCCTCCACGCCGTAGCGCTTGGAGAAGCTGCCGGCTGCAATATTGCGGATGATGACTTCCAGCGGCACGATCGTCACTTTCTTCACGAGGGTTTCCCGGTCAGACAGTTCTTTTACAAAGTGGGTCGGGACGCCTTTTTTCTCCATGAGCTGCATCAGGAAATTGCTCATACGGTTATTCACAACGCCCTTGCCTGCGATCTGTCCTTTCTTTTCGCCGTTGAACGCGGTGGCGTCATCCTTATAGTCCACGAT
>DVND01000085.1 GCA_018714645.1 Candidatus Avimonoglobus intestinipullorum | reverse complement strand
ATACTTATGCGCAAGGAACGGCGGAAATAAAAAGACTGGACTTAGAGGAATACCATTATACCTGCGATGCATTCGCATATCAGTCTCCCCAAGAAGGCATAAAAATTTTTGTGAATGATAATCTTGGTTATGTAGAGAAAGTACACGCGCTATGTCATGAAATTGGCCATATCGTCTTGTTGCATACAAGCTGCGGCATTTTGGGAAAAAACAAAAACCCTGTTATTGCAAACACACAAGAACGCGAAGCAGAAGCATTTGCATTGGAATTGCAGGCTCCCGGCTTTGTTTTATGCCGCGAACATCTTACAAGTGTCCGAAAAATTGTAGATGCCGGCCTTTTGCCAAAGCAAGGGGCCCGTATTCAATACCACTCCTATCTACGCCATCTGCGCATAAATGATCGCCCAAAATATTATAAGCACCTGGCAAAACGGTTCGTTCCTCTTGTATTAATCCTTTCATCTGTAATAACCCTTGGTGTATTGCTGCAATACCATGCAAAAACAGTTAATAATCATATACCGCTTCAGGGGAATACGCAAATGTCCCCCGAAGAAAAAGCAACTGATACAGAAGTATACATTACATCAAACGGGACAAAATACCACCGGCCATCCTGTCGCCATGCGAAAAACCGTGATACTATAAAAATCACCTTGTCCGAGGCATTAAAAATGGGCTATGAGCCCTGTAAAGATTGCCAACCATAAATTAAAAGACAGCGGAGTATCCTCCGCTGTCTTTTTTCATGATAATCGATCCTTAAAATCCGCATATCCGAATTCCTTAACCACATCAACCGTCCCATCCAGCCTTCTGATTGCAATAGCCGGCAACCCAATTCCATTGAACGTGTTGGTTTTTACCATGGAATAAATGGCCATATCGCAAAATACCAGCTTGTCACCAACCTGCAGCGGTGCATCAAAAGAATATGTCCCAATCATATCTCCCGCCAAACAAGTCATACCGCCCAGCTGATAGGTATACGGTTTTTCGCCTGCCTGTCCTGCCCCAACAAGTTCCGGCCGATAGGGCATTTCCAATACATCCGGCATATGGCACGCCGCAGAAGTATCCAAAATAGCAATATTTCCTCCATTATGGATAATGTCCAATACCGAACAAACCAGCCATCCCGCATTGAGCGCAACAGCTTCTCCCGGCTCTAAATATACCTCCATATCATATGTTTCCCGGATATACCGCACCAGCTGAATCAGCCGCTCCACATCATACCCGTCCTTTGTAATATGGTGCCCGCCGCCTAAATTCAGCCATTTCGCCTGCTTAAAATACTTCCCAAATTGCCGCTCCGCCGCCTGAAATGTTTCTTCCAGCGCATCCGCCCCCTGTTCACATAGCGTATGCATGTGGAATCCGTCAATTCCGTCTAACAACTCTTCCCTGAAATTTTCCAATGTAACGCCCATCCGCGAACCCGGCGCACAAGGGTCGTATATGGCATACCCCTGCGTAGAATGCTGCGGGTTCAGCCGGATTCCAAAGCTTTTCCCGCTTTGCCGCGCTTTTTCCCGAAACCGTTCCCACTGGCTGAACGAATTAAAAATAATATGGTCGCATATTTCAAAAATTTCATCCAATTCATTTGCTCTATATGCAGCAGAAAACACATGCGTCTCCCCACCGAATTCCTCACGCCCCAGCCGTGCCTCATACAGACCTGATGCCGTTGTTCCCGCCAAATATTCCCGGAGCAGCGGATACATGCTGAACATGGAAAACGCTTTCTGCGCCAACAGGATTTTGCATCCCGCCCGTTCTGCCACATCCTTTAAAATTGCCCCATTTTTCCGAATCAACGCCTCATCCACAAGGAAGAACGGCGTCCGAACCGCCGCCATCAATCCACCAGCTCCGGCGTAAAGGATTCCTGCCAAGGCAATCCCCACTTATTGAGCGCCTCCATAAAGGGATCCGGGTCAAATTCTTCAATGTTGTACACGCCTGCTTTGTTCCAGGTCCCGTTCATCACCAACATCGCCCCGATCATCGCCGGCACCCCTGTTGTGTAGGAAATTGCCTGCGAGCCGACCTCCTTATAGCACTCCTGATGGTCGCACACATTGTAAAGATAATACGTCTTTTCCCTGCCGTCTTTTACTCCTTTAAAAATACACCCAATATTTGTTTTTCCAACAGTCCGCGGTCCGAGCGTTGCCGGATCCGGCAGAACTGCCTTTAAAAATTGCAGCGGCACAATCTGCTTCCCCTCAAATTCAATCGGTTCGATGGAGGTCATGCCCACATTCTCCAAACACTTCAAATGCGTCAGATAACTCTGTCCAAACGTCATAAAGAACCGGATCCGCCGAATCCCCTTCAAATTGAGCGCCAGCGATTCAATCTCCTCATGATGCAGTAAATACATGTCCTTTTCCCCCACCTCAGGAAAATTGTATACCCGCTTGATTTCCATCGGCTCCGTTTCCACCCAGTGCCCATTTTCCCAATAGCTGCCCTTCGCGCTCACCTCGCGGATGTTGATTTCCGGATTGAAGTTGGTCGCAAACGGATAGCCGTGATCCCCGCCGTTGCAGTCCAAAATATCCAATTCGTGAATTTCATCAAAATGATGTTTTTGTGCATATGCCGCAAACACCCCCGTCACGCCCGGGTCAAACCCGCTGCCCAAAAGCGCCGTAATGCCCGCCTTTTCAAACTTTTCCCGATATGCCCACTGCCATTTGTATTCAAACTTTGCCGTATCTAGCGGCTCATAATTCGCCGTATCCACATAGTGGGTCTTGGTTGCAAGGCATGCGTCCATAATCGTCAAATCCTGATACGGCAGCGCCAAATTCAACACCACGTCCGGCTTGAATTGCTCAATCAGCGCAATCAATTCTTCCACATTGTCCGCATCCACTTTCGCAGTCTGGATCTTGGTCTTGCCCCCCGCCAGCTTTGCCGCCAGCGCGTCGCATTTTTCTTTTGTACGGCTTGCAATCATAATCTCCTCAAACACGTCGCTGTTCTGGCAGCACTTGTGTATCGCCACGCTTGCAACGCCGCCGCAGCCGATAATCATCGCTCTTCCCATCTTCTCAAATCCTTTCTGTCTTATTTTGTACCCAACGCAATTATTAATTCCCGAACCACCTTGCAGGCAACCGCCGTAGATGCACCCGACGGGTCATAATTCGGCGCCAGCTCGTTTACATCGCAGCCGACGATATTGGCCTTCCCCGCCACCTGCAAAACCGCCTCTAACAGCTCCATAAAGGTCACGCCGCCCGGCTCCGGCGTCCCCGTCCCGGGGAATACCGATGGGTCAAGGATGTCCAAATCCAGCGTAAAATACACCGGCCGCTCCCCGATACAGTCCAGCGCCTCCGCCAGCCCGTCCAGATTGAACTTTTGCAGCGTGGTATGTTCCTTTGCAAATTCAAATTCAAATTTCTCGCCCGAACGGATGCCAAACTGGAAAATCCGCCCGTCCCCCACAAGCTCATGGATGCGGCGCAGCACCGTTGCGTGGGATAGCTTTGCCCCCAAATACGCATCGCGCAAATCCGTATGCGCATCAAAATGGATCACACATAATTCCGGATACCGCTCCGCCGCTGCACGCACCGCGCCCAGCGTCACCAAATGCTCCCCGCCGATCATCAGCGGCAGCTTCCCGTCTGCAAGGATATCCCCGTAAAATGCCTGGATTTGCGCAACCGTCCCTTCCGTATCGCCAAAGCACAGCTCCAAATCCCCTGCGTCCATACATCCCGCATCCAGAATATCCGCATCCTGATACGGGCTGTACGTTTCCAGCCCCCAGGAATCCTGCCGGATGGCTTTCGACGCAAACCGCGTCCCCGGCCGGAACGATGTCGTGGAATCAAACGGCGCGCCAAACAGCACCATTCGCGCCGCCTCATAAGCGCAGTCGCATCCCAAAAACGTCTCAACGTTCGGCTTCAACTTCATATAGCATCTCCTCCACATAATTGGGCAGCGCAAACGCCCCCAAATGTAATTCCGGGTTATAATATCTCGTTTGGATGCCAAATCGCTCCCACCGCGCCCCGTTAAAATCCTTCAGCGGATGGTATTTTTTAGACGCAAACCCAAACAGCCAGTGCCCCGACGGGTACGTGGGAATATGCGCCTGATACACCTTGCTGATTTCAAATGAATGGATAATCCGCTTGTGTGCCCGCTGCATGGCCAGCGCATCGTTGTCGTAGAACGGGCTTTCATGCTGGTTCACCATAACGCCGTCGCTTTTGAGCGCCTTGTAGCAATTCCCGTAAAACTCCCTTGTAAAAAGCCCCTCTCCCGGCCCAAAAGGGTCCGTGGAATCCACAATAACCAGATCGTATTCATTCTCGTGGCGGCGGATGTACTTCATCCCATCCTGATAATACACATGCACCCGCGGGTCGTCAAACCCGCAGGCCGTCTGGGGCAAGTATTTCTTGCACACATCCACAACCGCTTTGTCAATTTCCACCAAATCAATCGCTTCCACGCCCGGATACCGGATCAATTCCCGCGCCACGCCGCCATCGCCCGCGCCAATGACCAGCACCCGCTTTACATCCGGATGCACCGCCATGGGCACATGCACCATCATTTCATGGTAAATAAATTCGTCCTTTTCCGTCAGCATCATGTATCCGTCCAATACAAGAAACCGCCCAAATTCCTTGGATTCAAATACATCGATGCGCTGGAAATCGCTGTGCATGCTGCACAGCTGCCTGTCCACCTTAATGGACAGCTTCACATTGCGCGTGTGCTTTTCAGAAAACCATAGTTCCATAGGCCCCTCCGTTCTCCACCGTGTTGATGTAGTTTGTCTCCATATCCTCCGTCCCCGTCAGGGAACAGCCTTTCTCCTTTGCATATTGGATGTACTCAATAATCGCCGTCGTAATCCGTTCCCCCGGCGCCAGTATCGGAATCCCCGGCGGATAGCACATCACAAATTCCGCGGCGATTTTTCCATCACACTCCTGCAATGGAACCGCTTTTTTTGGTGCATAAAACGCCTCCTGCGGCGACAATTCCACCACCGGGTCAATGTATTCATACTGCAGCATCCCCGCGCCGGAGCGCTGATACCGCCGTTTGATTTCCGCCAGTGCGCCAATCAGCCGCTCAATGTCCTGCATCCGGTCGCCCACAGAGATGTAGCACAGCAAATTGACAATGTCGCCAAATTCCGCCTGGATGTCGTATTCATCCCGCAGGATGTCGTAGACCTCAATCCCCGCCAGACCGATCCCGCTGGTGTTCACCGCCAGCTTTGTACGGTCAAAATCAAACACGGAGCCGCCGTTGACCAGTTCCGCCGAAAACGCATAATACCCCCCGATTTCATTGATTTCCTCCCGCGCATATTCAGAAAATCCCAATACCTTGTCGAAAATCTCCGGCCCATGCAGTGCCAGATTGCGCCTGGATACGTCCAAACTCGATAATAACAAATACGAGGCGCTGGTCGTCTGGGTCAGATTGATAATCTGCCGCACATAATCGGCATTCACGCCCGGCCCCATCAGCAAAAAAGAACTCTGCGTCAACGACCCGCCGGATTTGTGCATGCTCACCGCCGCCATATCCGCCCCCGCCGCCATAGCGCTGACGGGCATGTTGTTGCCAAAATAAAAATGCGTCCCATGGGCTTCATCTGCCAGAACCAGCATCCCTGCATCATGCGCTAATTTGACGATCCCCCGAAGATCAGAGCAAATCCCGTAATAGGTGGGGTTGTTCACCAAAATCGCCTTTGCATCCGGATGCGCCTTAATTGCCTGCGCCACATCCGCAGGCTCCATGCCAAGGGAAATCCCCAGTTTTGCATCCGTCTGCGGATTGATATAAACCGGCTGCGCGCCGCATAAAATCAGCGCATTGATTGCACTCCTGTGCACATTCCGCGGCAGGATAATTTTTTCCCCCCGCTTGCAGGAGGAGAGGATCATCGCCTGCACAGAAGAGGTTGTCCCGCCAACCATGAAATACGCGTGCGCCGCGCCAAAGGCGTCTGCCGCCAACTCCTCCGCCTCTTTGATAACTGAAACCGGATGGCAAAGGTTATCAATCGCCTTTTGAGAGTTTACATCAATTCCCAAACACCGTTCTCCCAGGAATTCCGCCAATGGGCGGTTTCCCTTGCCGCGTTTGTGCCCGGGCACGTCGAATGGCACAATCCGCATTTTTTTCAATCGCTCAAGCGCCTCTAAAATCGGCGCGCGTTTCTGTTTCTGGCCGTCCATGGCTCCATCCCTTTCCGTCAAACAAAACAATGGGGACTTCCCGTCCCCACCGCACATCCGTTAAAATACATTATTCCCGCTGAATATCTCGATCATCTCCCGGCGCAGGCTATTGGTAATTGCCAGCCGTGTTTTGGGCGGAATTTCATAAACATCGCTGTTAAACAGGTAATTCTGTAAATCAACTTCTTTAATAAGCATTTTCGTATGAAATAAATTGGACTGGTACACGTTGATATCAATCGCATCATAGCGTTTGAGCGTCTCATCGTCGATATAGTCCTGGATCGATGTGATCTTATGATCCATAAACAGCTTATTCCCGCCGATGTCCCGCGTAAATCCGCGCACGCGGTAATCCATGGTAATGATGTCGGAATCAAAGCTCCCAATCAAATAGTCCAGCGTCCGGAGCGGCGTGATTTCCCCGCAAGTCGCCACGTCAATGTCCACGCGGAAGGTCGCAATGGAGGTTTCCGGATGGAATTCCGGGTAGGTGTGCACAGTAACATGGCTTTTATCCAAATGCCCCACAACCGTATCCCCGCCAATGGGCACCATGGAATCCTCTGCAATCAAAAACGTCACACTGGCCCCCTGCGGGTCGTAATCCTGCTTGGAGACATGCAGCACCCGCGCGCCAATCATCTCCGTCACCGTATAGAGGATTTTTGTCAGCCGCTCAGAACTGTATTCTTTATCGATATAATGGATGTAATCGCGCTGCTCCCGTTCCGTTTTCGCGTAACAAACATCATAAATATTAAAGCTCAGCGCCTTTGTCAAATTGTTAAAGCCATATAATTTCAGTTTGTTTTCCATCATCATCCGCCCCTATTCCAGCAATAAAAAAACCCAAGTGTCCGCGGCAGCATCCACTTGAGAATCAAAAAAGCCCACTGGGGTAAATGAACAAAAGGCAGAGTCTATATAGCAAAAATACTTTTACCACTCTTATTGATTGTTTTCACAAGTGTGATGTGCAAAGCGCACACTGGTTGTAAGTAACCAACTTATAAAATTTGA
>DVND01000008.1 GCA_018714645.1 Candidatus Avimonoglobus intestinipullorum | reverse complement strand
GGGCCTAAAGGCCAAAATACTGAATTACGGCGGGATTATCACAAATCTGACAGTGCGCGATCAGGATGGTGTCAATACAGATGTCGTTCTTGGGCTGGACAGTTTGGAGGATTACTGGGAGAACGGGGATTGCTTCGGAGCGGCAATCGGAAGGAATTCCAACAGGATTTTAAATGCGCGGTTTGAACTGAACGGGAAAGAATATGTGTTGAACAAAAACGATGGGGAAAACAATCTGCATGGCGGGAATGTGGGGTTTAATCAAAAGGTTTGGCAGGCGGAACCCGCAGGAACGGAGCAGGAGCCCGCGTTGGTATTAAGGCTGACATCGCCGGACATGGAGGAAGGGTTCCCGGGAACGGTTCAGGTAAAAATGACGTATACGCTCACAAAAAACAATGGACTGCATATCCATTATGAAGCGGAAACGGACAAGGATACCATTGTGAACCTGACGAACCATAGCTATTTTAATCTGAAAGGGCATCAGAAAGGCCCGGTATACGACCAAATCCTGCAAATCAACAGCGGGTTTTACACGCCGAACACGGAAAAATGCATTCCGAACGGAGAGATTTTGTCCGTGACGGGGACGCCGTTTGATTTCAGGGCGCCGAAGCCGGTGGGGCAGGATATTTCCGCCGATTTTGAGCAGATTGCGTTATTTGGCGGATACGATCATAATTTCGCCCTTGCCGGGCGGGGGTTCCGGAAGGCGGCGATGCTGTACTGCCCGGACAACGGGATTTGCATGGAGGTTTACACGGACAAGCCCGGCATGCAGCTGTACACGGGCAATATGATTGCGGAAGGGCGCATTTGCAAGGATGGGACGGCGTATGGGAAGCACTGGGCGGTATGCCTGGAAACGCAGTTTTTCCCGAACGCGATGGAGTTTTCCCATTTTCCGTCGCCGGTGTTGAAGGCAGGCGCGGCCTATGACTACACGACAGAATACAGGTTTTCCATAAAATAAAAAACAGCCGGAGCAAAAGCTCCGGCGTTTTTGTTAAAAAATAACCCCACGAGAACCGTGGCTGGGCCGAGTTTCTTACCTGCATTTGCAGGTGGGTCGCATCCTCCATACATTATATGTCCACTGGCAGTCCCCAAAGGGAAAGGAGGCGTATACGCCGCATGGAGAGAACGCATCCCGTATAAGATGTGTTGGTAAAAAAATGGCCGTACACGTGAACCACAGGGTATCTTTCTGGAACTATCATACCATAAAAAAATGTATAATTCAATAGTTTTTTAGTGAATTTTACTATAAATTTTTTACAGGCTTATTCGGACATCTCTTCATCGCGGCGCAGGAACTCGGCAAAAGCTGCCTCCAATTCCGCTTCGTCTTCCACCGCGACCAGTTCTGCGTCCTCCTCGGAATCCGCATTTTCCACACGCATAATCAGGACTTCGTCGGTTTCCTCCCCCGCTTCCATGACCTCCAGAAGCGCAAAATAGGTGTTGCCATTATATTCGTAGACGTCGATTGCGGCAAATTCAATCTGGTTGCCTTTGTCATCCTCTAAAATGATAATATTGTCTTCCATCTGTTTCACCTCATTCATATTCTTTAGTATCCATCATAAACAGTATTTTATGCGCCCGTCCCATATTATTGTAATATGGCGCGGGTGCTTTGTCAATTAAAATTTGTTGCTGTTGAGATAATTTTCCAATATAATGCAGGCGGAAACGGTGTCCAGCACTTTTTTCCGGTTTTTGCCGCGGGTATTTGTTTCATTTAGGATGCGCGCTGCGCTGACGGTGGACAAACGCTCGTCCCAGAAAATGATTTCGCCGCTGAAAATGGTTTTCAAGCCCTCTGCAAACGCATAGGTGGCGTCCGCCCGGAAGCCCAGCGAGCCATCCATATTCTTAGGAAGCCCGATGACAATTTTTTCCGGCTGCAGTTCCTCCAAGACGGTCTTGAGCTCGGAGAGGAGCTTTTTCCCGCCTTTATTGGCCAGAGTGCGCACACCCTGCGCCGTCCAGCCCATGGCGTCGCTGATTGCGATCCCCACGCGGCTGTCACCGTAATCGATTCCCATAATTCTCATATTTCGCCGCTCCTTCCCGCTAATTATACAATACATTGCATAAATTTGCAAGAACTTTGCAAGAACCTCTTGATAATTAAATTTTGGAGGTGTATAATAGACGCGAATCGGAAAAAATAGAAGGAGTTGTCAAAATTAATGAGTGCTTTTACCGACAGGCTGAAGGAACGGGCAAAACAGGATTTGAAAACGATTGTGCTGGCTGAGGGCGAGGATATACGCACCCTGGAGGCGGCGCAGACGGTTTTAAGGGAAGGGTATGCGAAGCTTGTAATTTTGGGGAACGAGGCCAAAATCGCGCAGATGGCGGCGGAAAAGGGGCTGGACATCCAGGGCGCGGTAATCATCGATCCGGAGACCAGCAAAAAAACCGCTGTTTATGCAGACAAGTTTTATGAATTGCGCAAAGCAAAGGGCATGACGCCGGAAACGGCGGCGGAAACCGTCAAGAATACACTGTATTTCGGCGTGATGATGGTGAACGAAGGGGAGGCGGACGGCATGGTCGCCGGCGCGTGCAACTCTTCTGCAAACGTCATCCGGCCCTCGCTGCAGATATTGAAAACCAAGCCGGGGACGAAACTGGTTTCGGCATTCTTTGTGATCGTGGTCCCGGACTGCGATTATGGGGAACACGGGACGTTCATCTTTGCCGACAGCGGCTTGAATGAAGATCCGGATGCGGATGCGGTTTCGGAAATTGCGATTTCCTCGGCGGCGTCGTTCAAACAATTGGTGGAGGCGGAACCGCGGGTGGCGATGCTCTCCTATTCTACATACGGCAGCGCGAAAAATCCGCTGGTGGACAAGATGCAGCTGGCGACAAAGCTGGCGAAGGAAAAAGCCCCGGAATTGAAACTGGACGGGGAATTGCAGTTTGACGCGGCGGTGGTGCCGTCGGTGGGCAAATCCAAGGCGCCCGGCTCCGATATCGCCGGGAGCGCCAATGTGTTGGTCTTCCCGAACCTGGACGCGGGCAATATCGGTTATAAAATCGCCCAGCGGCTGGCAAAGGCAGAGGCCTACGGCCCTATTTTACAGGGCGTGAAAAAGCCGGTCAACGACCTGTCCAGAGGATGCACCGCGGACGATATCGCAGGCGTGGTGGCAATCACCTGTGTACAGGCGCAGGAACAGAAATAAACGTTGGAAAGGAATTTGAATATGAAAGTATTGGTAATCAATGCGGGAAGCTCTTCCCTCAAATACCAGCTGATCGACATGGATGCGGCCGCAGTCCTGGCGAAGGGGCTATGTGAACGGATTGGGATTTACGGCTCCAACTTACAGCATAAAAATTTGGTGAAGACGATTTCCGTAAAGGTTGAACAACAGATGAACGACCATGCGGACGCGATCCGGATGGTGGTAAATGCGCTGATCAATCCGGATCATGGCGTTATTGCGTCCATGGATGAAATCGGGGCGGTGGGGCACCGCGTGGTTCATGGCGGCGAATATTTTGCAGATTCATTTATCATCGACGGTAAGGTCAAGGAGGCGCTCAAAAAGTGCATCCCGCTGGCGCCGCTGCACAACCCGCCCAATATCACCGGGATTGAGGCCTGCGAAAAAATTATGCCGGGGATCCCCCAAGTGGCGGTATTTGACACGGCGTTCCACCAGACGATGCCGCCGGAAGCGTATATGTATGCGCTGCCGTATGGATTATATGAAAAATACAAAATCAGAAAATATGGCTTCC
Source organism: Candidatus Avimonoglobus intestinipullorum (assembly GCA_018714645.1). Taxonomy (GTDB): domain Bacteria; phylum Bacillota; class Clostridia; order UBA1381; family UBA1381; genus Avimonoglobus; species Avimonoglobus intestinipullorum. The sequence continues at coordinate 4,264 of DVND01000008.1, read as the reverse complement.
ACGGCACCAGCCATAAATATGTGGCGGGAGAGGCGGCAAAAATGCTGGGAAGGCCGCTGGAGGAGCTGAAGCTGATCACCTGTCATCTGGGGAACGGCTCTTCTGTGGCGGCTGTGAAATACGGCAAATGCGTGGACACTTCCATGGGCTTCACGCCATTGGACGGCGTTGTTATGGGTACGCGGAGCGGCTCTATGGACCCGGCTGTCGTCACGTTTTTGATGGAAAGCGAACACATGAATCCAACTGAAATGAATACATTCATGAATAAAAAATGCGGCGTCCTTGGCGTTTCCGGCGTCAGCAGCGACTTCCGCGACCTGACCACGGCGGCGCAGGACGGGAACGAGCATGCGCAGCTCGCTTTGGACATGTTCTACTACAGCGTGAAAAAGTACATCGGGGCTTATGCTGCGGTGATGGGCGGTGTGGATGCGGTAGTATTCACAGCGGGCGTTGGGGAGAACGATGCACCCGCACGGGCAAGGATTATTGAAGGCTTGGAGTTCATGGGGATCAAAGCCGACCCGGAGAAAAATGCAAAACGCGGCGTACAGATCGATGTTTCCACGGAAGATGCGGCGGTGAAAACGCTCGTCATCCCAACCAACGAGGAATTGATGATTGCGTTGGACACAAAGCGGCTTGTTGAAGGCTAATTATACAAAATATACAAAAAAACAATGACAGATTGTTGCAGTCTGTCATTGTTTTTTTTGATTTGCCCTTTTAAAATGTGGGTATATATTATATAGAGGAAAAATGTTAGAAGGAGGAACATGGTATGGACAATTACAAAATGGATGCGATCAGGAACGTTGCGGTGATGGGGCACGGAAAAGCGGGGAAAACGTCGCTGGTGGAAGCGATGCTGTTTAACAGCGGCGCGATTGACCGCATCGGCACGGTGGCAGACGGGACGACCGTATCCGATTATGACCCGGAGGAAGTGAAACGGCAGCTTTCCATTGCGGCGGCGATGGCGCCGGTGGAATGGAAAAATATGAAATATAATATCATTGACACGCCGGGGTATTTTGATTTTGCCGGCGAGGTTAAGGAAGGGCTGCGTGCTGCGGACGCCGCGTTGGTTGTCCTGAGCGGGCGCAGCGGCGTGTCCGTGGGGACGGAGCAGGTGTTTAAATACGCACAGCAGAAGGGCGTGCCGATTATGTTCTTCGTGAACAAAATCGATGATGAGCGGGCGAATTACCAGCGGACGCTGGAGGAGATGAAGGAAAAATTCGGCAAATCCATTACGCCGTTTGTATACCCGATTAGAGAAGGGGACGAATTCAAGGGCTTTGTGGATATTATTGATATGACCGCGCGGCGCTATGAGGGAAAAGATCGCGTGGACATCCCTGTGCCCGAAGGGATGGCGGAAACGGTTGCGCCGCTGCGGGATATGATTATGGAGGCCGTGGCAGAAACGGACGACGCTTTGATGAACAAATATTTTAACGGGGAGGAGTTCACCTTTGACGAGATCAAGCAAGCCATCCGCAAGGGCGTCAAGGAGGGCAGCATCTATCCCGTTTACTGTGGTTCAGGCTTGACGAATATCGGCGTCAGGAGCCTTATGGATGGGATCGGCAAGTATTTGCCCAACCCCAACGAGATTGCGGAAATTGCCCATGATTCCAAAACGGGCGATCCGATTGAAGTGGTACAGGACGCTGCGGATACAACCTCAGCAATTGTCTTTAAAACCATTGCCGACCCGTATGTGGGGAAAATGTCCCTGTTCCGCGTGTATTCCGGTGAGGTGAAGGCGGATACGGTGCTGTATAACCCCAATAAGAGCGCCAGCGAAAAAATCGGCAAGGTGTATATGCTGCGCGGTAAGAAACAGATTGAAGTAAAAGAGATCATGGCGGGCGATATCGGCGTGGTTGCCAAGCTGGATAAAACCAAGACGGGCGATACGCTCTGCGCGGAGAATAAAAACATCATCCTGACAGGGATCGATTTCCCCGCGCCGGTGCTGTCGATGGCGGTATCGCCGCTGGCGAAGGGCGATGAGGAGAAGATCGTCAATGGCTTGACCAAGCTGATGGATGAGGACCCGACCTTCACGGTTACAAATAATGTGGAAACCAAGCAGACGCTGATCAACGGGCAGGGCGAACAGCATATTGACGTGATTGTCAGCAAATTAAAGACGAAATTCGGCGTGAACGTAAAGCTGGAGGACCCCATTGTGCCATACAGGGAAACCATCCAGAGCAAGGTCAAAGTGGAAGGGAAGCACAAAAAGCAGTCCGGCGGGCACGGGCAGTATGGGCATGTGTGGATTGAGTTTGAGCCGGGCCTGACAGAGGATATGACTTTTGAGGAAAAGGTATTCGGCGGGAGCGTGCCGAAGAACTATTTCCCCGCTGTGGAAAAAGGTTTGCGGGATGCGTGCCAGCACGGCGTCCTGGCGGGGTATCCGGTTGTGAACCTGAAAGCGACTTTGCTGGACGGGTCATACCATCCGGTGGACTCTTCGGAAATGGCGTTTAAGACCGCTGCGGGCATTGCCTACAGAGAGGGCCTGAAAAAAGCGAACCCGGTATTGCTGGAGCCGATTGGATATTTGAAGGTGTATATCCCCGAAAGCATCATGGGCGATATCATCGGCGATATCAATAAGCGGCGCGGGCAGATCATGGGCATGGGCGAAAGTGACCGGGAAGGCTTGAACATGGTCGAGGCGGAAGTCCCCATGTCAGAGATGTTCAAATATGCGACAGATTTGCGCTCCATGAGCCAGGGCCGCGGCAGCTTCACTTTTGAATTTTCGCGGTATCAGCCGGCGCCGCAGAACGTGGCGGACGCGGTAATTGCAAAGGCGCAGAAACAGGAATAGGAGCGCGCAATTTGCATTTAGGCAATGTTACTAAAGATTCAAAATTAATTTTGTGAATTAATGGTCTAACAATTTGCCGCCGGATATGGTATGATATCTTTGTAAATAAATTTGAACACGGGCAGAGAGGAGTTTATTTTAATGGCAGATTTGCAATTAAAAGGTATTTACAAGAGATATGCAGGAGGGGTTACGGCGGTTAGTGACTTCACTCTCGATATTGAAGACAAAGAGTTCATCATTTTGGTTGGTCCTTCCGGATGCGGTAAGTCAACAACCCTGAGAATGATTGCCGGACTTGAAGAAATCAGCGAAGGTGAGTTATATATAGGCGGAAAGCTTGTAAACGACGTAGCGCCGAAAGACAGGGACATCGCGATGGTATTCCAGAACTACGCGCTGTACCCGCATATGACAGTTTTTGAAAATATGGCGTTCGGCCTGAAGCTGAGGAAAACACCGAAAGACGAAATAAAACGCCGTGTGAACGAGGCCGCAAAAATCCTGGACATTGAGCATTTGCTTGATAGAAAGCCAAAGGCGCTGTCCGGCGGCCAGCGGCAGCGTGTGGCGCTGGGCCGTGCGATTGTCCGCGACCCGAAAGTGTTCTTGATGGACGAACCGCTCTCCAACTTGGATGCAAAACTGCGTGTTGCGATGAGAACGGAAATCAATAAGTTACATAAGCGGCTGCAGACAACATTCATCTATGTTACACATGACCAGACAGAAGCGATGACGATGGGTACCAGGATCGTCGTTATGAAGGATGGGATCATCCAACAGGTGGATACGCCCGCAAACTTGTATACCAAGCCATGCAATATGTTTGTTGGCGGATTCATCGGAAGCCCGCAGATGAACTTTATTGATGCAACTTTGGTGAAGAAAAATGATGGCGTGTACATTGAATTTGCAGATGAATCCGTGAAATTGCCGGAAGGAAAAGCTTCCAAGCCGGAATTGCAGGATTATATCGGGAAAGAAGTTGTTGTAGGGATTCGTCCGGAGGATATCCATGATGAGGAAGCGTTTGTCGCTTCCCGTCCGGAAGACGTTGTAAGCGCATATGTAGAAGTTACGGAAATGATGGGTGCTGAGACGTATCTGTACCTGACAATTGCCGGTAAGCAGTTCACAGCGCGCGTGAACCAGCGTTCCACAGCGCAAGTCAATGATACGATCAAGGTTGCGTTTGAAACCAATAAAATCCATATTTTTGACAAGGATACGGAATTGGCAATTATCCATTGATGTAATTCATTTATGAGAACCGAGCAATTCGGTTCTCATTTTTTGTAATAAATTATTAACAAATTGAAAATTTTATGGCTGCAACCTACTTTTTTTTTAAAAACCTGTACAAATTTTTAAATTTATGATATAATTATCATGATTTTGTAATAATTT
>DVND01000084.1 GCA_018714645.1 Candidatus Avimonoglobus intestinipullorum | reverse complement strand
AAAGCATCCCCATAGGGCGTTTCCTCGCCCCGGTATATGCACGGATATTTCCCGCTGGTATTGGAAGTAAGCGAGCCGGAAGAGGACAATACATTGTCGCAGGAACCTGTTTTCCACGGTAATGCGGAGACAAAATTCCCAACCGAAATGTCCACGGGATCACCGTCGAATACAATTGCGGAATTTTCGCCGTCGTAGCTTTCAATTGCAGTGACCGTCCTGTTGTTTGCAATGCTCGCATCCCCCTGGGACACCCCAATCCTAATCGCCCCTCCGACAACATACTGTTGTGCTTGAGAAGCTGCAAGGATTACGCGGTTTGCGGCTTCCTCCGCGACAGTTGCCGTATCTTCCGCGCTGTATCGGAGCGTTGAGCACCCCATCATCTTTGATTGAAGATTGCGCGTCGCAAATTCCACCCACATCAGCAAGCACTTGGTGTATTGTTCTGCCGTAGTTTTGGTTGTGTACTTGGCACCCAGCTTGCGGGCGTTTGTCATTGCCGTGTTCAACGATACGCCCTCGGCATATAAGCCGCTGCGGGAGGTGGGCATGCCGTCCACAAGGCCCATCGGGTATGCTGCGGTGTATGCCTTCTGGCGCAGCGTCCCGTCTGCGTTGATGTGGATGGGGGATGGCAAATAGCCGCCGATGGGATGCGTTGAGATAACGATTTCCTCGCTGCCGTCGTCGCCATAGGTGTGTTTGTAGTAGAACAGCGGCGTTTCCACCCAGACTTCGCCATTTGTTCCGTCGGTGGCATAGCCCGGCTCGCCTTCGTATGCATTGATGACGAAGTTTCCATCGTCGTTGAAATAGCCGCAGCACCGCCGCCGGCCTGCCCACGGGTAGATGCTGTCGAAATCGTTGATAGCCGTCTCCGTGTCCGTCCCGACGTTTGCCGTGAGGCCATACGCATTGTACAACCGCTCCACCGTCGCACCGCTGTTTGCACTCCCGTTAAATTTAACGCCGTAACGGTTGACCGTCGCCCCTTCAATCTCTTCCAGTGCGTTTTCCGCCGCTTCTGCCGATTCCATAGCCGACGCGGCCGCACTTTCCGCGCTTTCCTTTGCGCTGTCCACCGCCGCCTTCTGGCTGTCGATGTGTTCCACAGCCTCTTGTACATCCTCCAGCGCCGCTTCCACCGTACCTTTGTCCTGCTCCACAGCATCCGCATCCTGCGCCGCCTGTGCTGCCGCCGCGCCGGCTGTGTTTGCTGCGGTCTGCGCCTGTGTCTTTGCCGTTTCAGCCAATGCAGCGTCCTCTGCCGCCTGTGCTGCCGCTGCCTGTGCGTTTTCTGCCGCAGTCTCCGCTGCCTGTTTGGACGTGTTGGCGCTGTTTTTGGCGTTTTCAGCGTCTGTTTTATAAACATATGCATCAGCAGAAGCGCTGATGGCTTCGTTTTTATACCCTTCTGTCAAAGTGCGGGCGGCATCCGCTTCTGCTGCCGCTTCCTGTGCAGCTGTTTTTGCGCCGTCCGCTTCGCCTGCCGCCGCCTGTGCGTCCTCTGCGGCGGTTTGAGCCCCGGTTTGCGCCAAAAGCGCCTGCTGCGCGGCTGCCTTCGCACTGTTCTCCGCTTCAATGGCCTCCGTTTCAGCGGCAATCGCCCCGGATTCTGCATCTTCCGCCTGCGTCGCCAGGGCCTGCACTTTCGCGAGATATTGTGCCCAAATATCCGGCGTCGGCGGGATGGGGGCTGTCCTGTCGCTGCACGCGCCCGGCCTGACCTCAATGGTGACCAGCCCGGTGGATATCCGCTTGTAGGCGCTTTCTTCGCCCTGCGTCCCATATACGCCCACCGTGAGATACCCCGCCCCCTCCACGGCTTCCGCCGGCACGGCGCAGGAATCCCCCTCCAGCAGGACGGTATAGGTCGTTTCATCCACGATAAATACCGCGTATTTTGCCATCCCGTCCCATTCGCTGTCAAATTCAAATTTACATATGTACGTGTTTACGTTCCCCTCATGGGCCTGTTTTCGCTCAAATTTCAGATTGTCGCCGCTTACCTTGAATTCATACTGCATCGCTTTCCTCCGTTTCAAATTCCGTCTCTATGATCCGCACCGTCAAATTTTCCTTAAAGCTCCCGTCGTATATCAGCTCGCTTTCCAGAACCAGCCCTTTCAAATAGGACGTTTCGTCCGCATCATCCGTCAGGGACACCCATATGTAATCCCCAACGTCCCGCGCCGGGTTCCCCCGCACGTTAAATTCATACAGCTTGCGGTTTGCAAAATAATTGATGACCTTCTGCACGGAAACCGGATAGAGGACGTCGTTTGCAATATCGCATATCTCGCCCGTGTCGTTGACCGCCGTCCTATCCGTCGCAAATGAATCCGTAATGACGTATGTTTCCAATTCATACGTCCGGGTACTGGGGTTCCCGGAAGCGTTTATGGCAAGGATATAATCGTTCCTCCATCTCGTAATGGTATTCATCGTTCCCAAACTGACTTTTGCCGATTTGAAAATCTCCGTGCTCATGTCAACGGTAAACGTGGACTGTGCCCTGTTGCTCTGTTCGTAGTGCTTTACTTCGCAATTGTCCAGCAAAAGCGCGTTTATGTCTACCGCCTTCACTTTCTTGCACGACGTATAAACCGGCTTTCCGAGGCAGTTCAGCAGCTTGACGTGGTTCCCCGCTTGGGGCTGGGAGGATGTCCTGTTGAGGATATGTACGGCGTCCTCCCTGCCAATGGTACACATTTGCAGCGCGCCATTGCACATTTTTTGAAGCAGCTCATTCCGTTTCCCGCTCACAGATGCCGCATAAGCAGCAAGTTCGTCAAACGCCGTGTTGCTTTGTATGTCGATGTCCCACCCGCTTTCCAGCGTCTGGAGGATTTCGGAAAATTTGATTTGCAGGTTATCGTCTTCCGTCTCCGTGTAGACCACTTCGCTTGCGGTGCCTTCCCAAATCTGGAAAACACCCGTCGGCGGCACGTACTGTATTTCGGATTCCTCGTCAAAGGCCTCCAGGGAGCTGCTGCCGGACAGCGTAAAAATCCCGTCGCTGTTGGTGATATCCTTTGTGTAAAACACCCCGCCCGGGATTGTCTCATTACCCGTTCCCAGCGCATACCCGTATTTGACGGTTATTTTAATCCGCTCATCCGTGTAGTCCTCATAATACGGCGTATAGAAATCGTCATAGTTGAAAATATCAATCGTGATGTTGTTTGTTGGCAGCTCAAAGCTCATCGGGTCGTATGACCGCACATGCGACACATTCTTTATACGCGCCGTGGGGATCGTCAGGCTGCCGCTGCCTTCTCCAAGCGTCACCTCCACATATCCTGCACAGCGGATTGTGGCATTCTGGTTATTGTTCCATTCCTGTGATACAGTCTGCATGCCTACACCTCAATCAAGCTCAGGGAGCAATTCTGCCATCCCTTGGGGCTTCCGTCCGCGTTCAGGCTCACCAGCCCGGCCTCCCGGTCTGATACGTACATCTGGCGCGTTTCATAGCCGTTCTTGCACTGGTCGAAAAACGTCACGCTGTTGATGAACGCGCCGCCGTACTGCGGGTTGAATAATTTTAAAATCCCGCTCCATTCCGCGCACGTGCAGTAGTTCCACTCCATTTCCACCTTTGCCACGTCCGTACGGATCACGTCAAACACGCCCACGCCCTGCACATTGCGTCCATTATCGACGATATCCGAGGTGGAGCCGTTGTATTTGCTCGGTTCTTTTAAGGCCGTCCCGGCCACATTCACTAATGCCATGCTTATCTGCCTCCATATGCGAAATTGTTGCTGATCGGAGCGCCTTTTGCCTTCCTGGTATTGTCGATGACGTAAACCAGGTCGTTCCCCCTGATTTTCATCGTACCGCCTGCGCTGCCGCCGCTATTGCCCAGCACACTGGAAACGGCCTGCGCAACGCCTTTTGACACCGCATCCACAATCTGGTTGTTGTTCGCTACCGCCGTCTGCCCGCCGATAGTCCCTACCATCTCCGGCCCCGCTTCCCGTGCGATGAACATCTGCCCCACCGGCGGGAACCCGCCTGTGGCATAACCGGCTGTGCTGTCGTTTTTCCTGCTCCTTCTGGATGACGCCGTCCCGGCATAATTGTACGAAGTCCCAGCAGGCTGGAAGCTGGAAACGTCCCCGGATTCACCTGATGCCTCCTGCGCACCGTCTGTTGCCGTCATACCGGACATCCCATCGGAATAACCCGCAGTCAATGATTTTGCCGTCGCCGCCGCTGCAACCATTCCGGCCACAATCGCCGCCCCCAGCCCCACGCTGACAGAGGCATGAAATACCGCAAACGCAATTGTTGCAGTCGCGAGCGCTGCCACGATACCTCCCAGAACTGTTGTCGCCTTCTGGGCACCATCCATTGCGCCCCATACATCAACAATTTGTTTTCCTGCGAAAACCACCGCCGTTATCGCGAGCGACCATTTCCCAAAGGCGGAATTTGCAAGGTTACACACCTGTATCACCTTCTGGATTCCGCTAATCAGCGAATTAAAGTTCACAATTGCCAGCCCGCCGACCAACCCGACGACTGCGGCAGTCAAAAGGTCTATCGCCCAGGTGTTCTGATTCAGCCATGACAGGATGCTGTTCAGGGCGTTTGCAAACGGCGTCAGCCCACTGATGATGCTCTCCCCGATTTTGCCCTTCAGCTGGTCGAAGTTTTCACCCAATATCTTGACCTGGTTCGCGTAACTGCCGGACGTTTTCACAAAATCGCCCTGCAGCTGATTCGTCGTGCTCAACACATAGTTGTACCGGAGCGCCACCTTTTCCGCCTGCGACATTTCCGAGTACTTTGTTTTGATTCCCTGCGCCAATGCATACTCCTGCAGGTTTGCCTCCGTCATCACAATGCCGTAGCTTTTTAACGCTTCTGTTTCACCTGTCCAGATGCTTTTCAGCGCCGTTGCCGCCATGTCCTGTGTCACATTGTAAAACGACGCCATATCGGCCGAAAGCTGTGTGATTTGCAATGCCATTTCAGCGGAATTTTGCTGTGCAATCCCCATGCTGTTTCCCATTGCCATATAGGTGCTGGCGGTTTGCTTTGCTGACAGTTCCGAGATGCCCATCGTTTGGATGGACGTCTGCGCAAACTGCTCAACTTTATTGGACATGCTGCCGAAAGAGGATTCCACAACATTTTGAACTTCAACCAGGTCGGAAGCTATATTCGCGCATTCTAACCCAAAATCCTTGACCTGGTTTGCAATCATCGAAAAAGAAACGGCGCCGAATATATTGTCGATCTCGTTTTTTATCTGTTCGCACTCTTCTCCAAAGCCGGACAGTTCCCGTTTTCCTTCGTTCACACCCTGATTCAAGCCTTTTAAATCAGCAGTTATCTGTACAATCAAATCTCCAAGAACCATCGTTATCGCCCCCTTCCGCTGTTTTTCAGCTCGCAAAAAGCTTTAAATTTCTCTTTTGCCTTTATCCAAGAAGCCCCCTGCTCCTGGAACAGGCCTTTATATGATTTTTGAAGCGTTGGAAATCTTGAAGGCGGCTTTAAATGTGTTGCTATCCCGGTGAGATACGCCAGATTATAATCAAACTGCGCCCGTTCC
>DVND01000083.1 GCA_018714645.1 Candidatus Avimonoglobus intestinipullorum | reverse complement strand
CCATAAAATGAATTTTTTGATTTCAATTTGAATAATAGAAAGGAAGCCTATTATGCAGGAACAGATTACGCAGCAATTGGCATCACTAAATCAAAACGATAAAATTTTAAACGAGCTATACCACAATTACGCGGCTAGCGTCCATTTATCCGATACCGCTTTTTGGATTTTTTACATTGCATGGACCCAGGGAGACGGGTGTACCCAGAAAGAGCTGTGTGAAGCGTGGGCGTACAGTAGGCAGACGGTTAATACAGCCTTAAAAAATCTTGAGAAACAGGGATATATTAAACTGGCATTTACAGAAGGAAACCGAAAAAGCAAACAAATACTGTTTACGGGCCGCGGCAAAGAATTTGCGCGAAAAATCATCCTTCCTTTGCTGGAAGCGGAACGTGTTTCCTTTGGTTTGCTCAGTGAACAAGAACGCAATGACTTAATTTTGCTGTCTCAAAAAAGAACAGAATTTCTTAAAAGAGAGATTGCCAAAACGCTTATTGCTATAGCTGGGGAAGGCAAGCAAAAAAAGAAATCGGAATGAAAGGATTATACATATGAATTCGACAACATTATTTGCAAAGACATCACCGCTGAAGCTGTTTTTTATCGCATCCATACCCGGGGCAATCAGTATGCTGGCTTCAGCATTGTATCAAACGATAGACGGCGTTTTTGTGGGGCGTTTTTTGGGTGAGACCGCTTTTGCGGCAATAAACCTTGCCATGCCGTTTGTCATTATCAACTTTGCGCTGGCAGATTTAATTGGCGTCGGCTCCTCTGTCCCCATTTCAATCTGTTTAGGCAGGAAACAGGAACGGGAAGCGAGCAATATATTCACATGTGCAGTTCTCATGATCATCGGAACCGGCATCCTGCTGGGCGGAATTTTATTCGCGGCGGCGCCGCTGCTAATCCGCCTGATGGGGGCTGAGGGAGAGTTTGCCTCTCTGGCAGTGCAATATATGCAGGTTTATGCGCTTTGTTCTCCCGTTACGACTATTGTATTTGCCATGGACAATTTTCTGCGCATTTGCGGGATCATCCGCGGCAGTATGTTTCTGAATATCCTGATGTCGGTACTGAGCGCCGTATTGGAGTTTCTGTTTCTGGCCGTATTCCGCTGGGGCGTTTGGGCGGCAGCCCTTGCCACCTGTTCCGGCATGTTTATCAGCGCCCTTCTCGCTCTGATCCCGTTTCTTAGGGGAAAAGCGTTACTCCGTTTCTGCAGGCCGCGGTTTCAAATCAGCATGATCCGGCAGATTGTCGCCTGCGGAAGCCCGAACTTTTTGAATAATATTGCAGGCCGGATCACTTCCATCTTGATGAATGCCATTTTAGTGCGCCTGGGCGGCCAAACCGCCGTATCGGTCTATGGTATTTTGATGTATGCGGACGGGTTTATCCAGCCCCTTCTCTACGGGATGTGCGATTCCCTCCAGCCGGCGGTTGGATACAACTGGGGCGCGGGGAAAATTTCCAGGGTGCGGGCGATTGAAAAATGCTGTTTTACTGCAAGCGGCATTATTTCACTGCTGGCGGTTTTCGTGATCGCGTGTTTCCCGCGGCAAATCACCAATCTGTTTATGGCGGACGCCGGGGAAGCGCTCATGGGCATCGCAGTCGGCGCGCTGCAGCTATTTAGCCTGACCTATGTGACGCGGTGGTTTTCTTTTGCGACACAGAGCTACATGCTCGCTATTGAAAAGCCTTTGCCGGCTTCTGTCATCTCGGTTTCTACGGCATTGTTTTTCCCTGTGCTGCTTGTCGCCCTGCTTTGGCCGCTGGGGCTGACGGGGATCTGGTTGAATTTTGCGGGGACTGCTGTTCTGGCCGCGGTTCTTTCATTTATCATCCTTCGGAAGCTGCGCGGGGAATTATCCAGGCCGGATTTGCAATAGCGCCCTTCATTGCAGCGGCAGCTTGATTTTTACAACAAAACCATGATCGTTATATGCCTCAAAGCTGCCGCCGTGGACGGTGATGATGCGGTATGCCATCGGCAGGCCGATGCCATGGGCTGTTTTGGGGAGCTCTTTTATATGGGCAAGCACCTCGGCGGGGATACCGCTGCCATTGTCCGACAGGAGGATCTGTGCTGTGTTTCCGGCGATATCCTCGGAGATGCTGATTGCGCATCCTTGTTCGTTATGGGTGACGGCGTTGTGGATCAGGTTGAAGATTGCCCGTTCCAGCAGCGCCTCATCCCCCAGGACTACCGCCCGTTCCGCCTTTAGGTCGAGGCTGATGGAGAACCGGGCCGGCAGGCCGTTGTTCAGGATGTCCGTCACGACGCCGCGCAGCAGCGGGCAGAGTTTTACGGGATTCTTTTTGGAGGGCTGCATGTCGTACTCCATGGAGGAGATCAAATTCAAATCTTCAATCAGCCGTTTGATTTTGATGCTGTTTGAAAGAATGACCTCCGCTTTTTTTCTGTTTTCGTCTGATAATGCGCCGCACGCCGCCAGCGTTTCGGAATAGCCGGTCACAACTGACAGCGGCGTGCGGATATCGTGGGAAATGCCCGCGATCCAGTTGGAGCGGGCATTGTCACGGGCTGCCAGCGCCGCATTTTTGCGCGCAATCATCTGTGACGCCTGATTCAAATTTTGGGACACTTCTTTAAAAATACCTTTTTCTTTCAATTTAACGCTTTTTTCCAGGCGCAGATCGCTGATGCCGCGCATTAGCTGCTTTAAACGCCGGTAGAGCCGGAAGCCAAAAATGCACGCAAACAGGACCGCCAGGCACAGGTTTAAAATCAATATGCCCAATATACGCTGCGGCAGCGTATGGAACCATTCCATTGAATATTCAATTTCATACTTTCCGACGGTATTTTTCGGCAACCCCAATACAAGCAGCCCGTAGTCCTCCGTCCGCACATAGACGGGATAGTCCGCCAAGAACCACCGGGTCATCCGGGCGATGTCGTTGAGGGTGTAATGGGCCGGGATGTCCGCCGGTTTGTTTTCGCTCCAGATCACATCCCCCTGTCCGTCGATCACCATGCACCAGGCCCCCTGAGGGAGTGCATTTTTATCCTGAAGGGACAGGCCCGTCCCATCTTGTACGAGCTGTTCGCTCACATGGGATAAAAGCCTTTTGGCGCTTATGCCGCTGTTGATATTCGTGCCGACGAAGGCAAATCCGAAAAAATTGATTACGAGCAGCAGTGTGGCTATTA
>DVND01000082.1 GCA_018714645.1 Candidatus Avimonoglobus intestinipullorum | reverse complement strand
ACCCGCCTTAGGAGGGCGGTGCTCTATCCAACTGAGCTACTGGGACAAATGCAAAATATTTAATTTTCAGCTCCGGTTGGTGGCGGAACTGTTTCCCCTTAGGAGGCGATTGACGCTTCTGTTGAATTGTTGAAAGAATATCGTTCTTCGGGGAATGCGCCGGTAGAAATTCATGTAATACGGGATAGGATGGGGCTTTTAATTGACCGCGTGATGTCCGAGGCGGGGTTTTATGCTCCGGATTATGCAGCTTTGGCGCTGAAACAGTGTGAAGGAAGTACAGAGGAAGCTGTGTTTTTGCTGCGCGCTTATCGGAACACCCTGTCAAGAAACTATACCTCCCGCACGGTGCGCGGCGATGAAATGCATATTCGGCGGCGCATCAGCTCCGCTTTTAAAGATATTCCCGGCGGACAGATGCTCAGCCCCACTTACGACTATGTACATAGGCTTCTCAATTTCAGCCTTGCGGATGAGGATGAATCGGAGCTGCAAAAATGGCGCAGGGATTTTGAAGAGCGCGCAATGGAAAACGAAACAACCGCACTGTCTGATACCGCTCCGCGGGTTTTGGATATCCTGCGTGAGGAAGGGTTATTAGAAGAAGTGGAGCAGGATGATTCTGAGCCTTGTGACGTCACGATGGAAAAACTCCCGCTGCCCGCCCCGCGCAGTGCGATACTGCAAACCCTGACCCGTGCCGACACGGGCTTTATCTCCGGATTGGCGTATAGCGATATCCGTGGGTTTGGCATGTCCCATCCGACAATTGGCGAGCTGCGTTATGGCAGCTTGGAGATTATGGTTGATTATCCGTTGGAGGAGGGTGTGGCTTGGTATGTAGGGGATATTTTTGTCACGGAAGTGGAAGGGCTTATGGGAACACGGCCGGGGAGTGAGGGGATTGGCGTAGGATATGGCTGTGTCATCGGACGCAACGATACCAAGGCGATTGCAATGTCCGTATTGGATCGTGCGCTGACGCTGAATCTTGACAGCCCTACCAGTGATATGGAATTTGTGCTCTTACATGGCGATTGCTTGGAAATGAACGGCTTTATTTCTCACTTGAAACTGCCCCATTATGTGACCTTCCAGTCAAAGCTGGATGGGTTAAGAAATCGAAAAAGGAGCCTTGAACATGGAAAAAACGACTGATAGAAACGATTATAACTTTGCTTTTCTGGATGAAGGATCAAAACGGGAAATTCGCCGTTCCATCTTACATGCGATTGCCATTCCCGGTTATCAGGTGCCCTTTGGATCGCGGGAATTGCCAATCGGAAGAGGATGGGGAACTGGGGGGATTCAATTAACCATGTCTTTGATTGGCCCGCATGACACGCTGAAGGTGATCGATCAAGGCAATGATGACAGTGTCAACGCAGTGAGCATCAAACGGTTAATTTGTGCAACCACTGGGGTAGAAACCACTACAGATACTGCCAAAGCAGATATTATTCAGTCTAGGCACCGTATTCCGGAAGAGCCGCTGCGTGAGGATCAGGTGCTGGTATTACAGGTCCCGCAGCCTGAACCGCTGCGCGGCGTAGATGCGCACGAAGAAGTGACGCGTCAACTCCATGCGGATGGGGAATACACGGGGATCTGGGTCAATTTGTTTGAGCAGCTTTTGACCCGCGGGTCGGCCTTTCGGGGAGCCGATCATCCGGTAATGGTGGATGACCGTTATGTGATGAATCCAAGCCCGATCCCTCGTTATGATAACCCAAAATTACATCAGGCAAAATGCCTGTACTTATTCGGCGCAGGCCGGGAAAAGAAAATATATGCCGTACCGCCGTACAGCAAGGTAGAATCTCTTGCATTTGAAGATCATCCGTTCCGCAAGGAGGATATGTCCGGGCGCAGATGCCGGCTGTGCGGCGCAGAAAATGTATATTTTGACGAGATATTCGATCCGCAGACCGGAAAACGCTTTTATCAATGTTCGGATACGGGATATTGCTTAAAACGCCGCAATGCGCAGGAGCAAACAGAAAAGGAGAATTGTTTATGAACAAAAAATTCCCTGTTATGGAAGGAAAGCATATTACCGTTCGGTTTGGCGACGGCTGCGATTATTGCCGCAGCCAAACCGATTTGAAAAAAGGCCGGTGCCCGATTTGCCATACCATCTGGGCGGTACGCGATGTGAATTTTCAGCTTTATCCGGGTGAAATTTTGGGAATTGTCGGGGAATCCGGCTCCGGGAAAAGCACCTTGCTAAGAACCCTTTATTTCGATCAGCCGGCGACTTCCGGCGAGGCTTTTCTTTCTCTTTATGAAGATGGAAAGACTAATTTTTTGGAGGTAAGCAGTCAGCAAAAACGCTACCTGCGCAACCATCTTATGGGTATGGTATATCAAAACCCGATGCTGGGGCTCCGCATGAAGCTTTCCTCTGGGGCAAACGTGGCGGAAAAACTGATTGCAGCCGGTAACCGGAATGCTGACAGCATGATAGAACGCTGTAAGGAACTTTTGCAGCACGTGGAAATCCCCACGGAACGGCTGAAGGAACAGCCCCGGGTGTTTTCCGGGGGGATGCAGCAGCGCGTCCAGATTTCAAAGGCAATTGCCAACAATCCGCCTATTTTGCTGCTTGACGAAGTGACCACCGGGCTTGATTTGAGCGTCCAGGCAAAGGTGCTTGATTTAATCCGGTCCATCCAAAAGGAGTTAGGGATTGCGATGATGGTGGTCAGCCATGACCTGGCGGTTATCCGTATGATGTCCGACCGCACCATGGTCATGTTGGGCGGCAGGGTAGTCGAAGAGGGTTTGACTGATCAGATTTTGGAGGATCCCCTTCATGCGTATACCCAGACGCTTGTTAGTTCGCTACTTTAAAATAGGAGAATATATTTATGCAGGATATTTTGATTAAAAATGCAGCCGTGGTCTTAAAAGACCGCGTGTTAGGTTCCGCTTCTGTATTGATACAGGGGCATCAAATCGGGGAAATTTCTGAGAATCCGGATTTTGCGGAAAGGTTCACACAGGCAAAACAAATCGATGCCGCAGGGGCTTATCTTATGCCCGGATTTATCGACATCCATTCCGACAATATAGAAACGGTCATCCAACCCCGGCCGCAAAGCATGATAGATTTTGAGCTTGCGATGCGGGAACAGGAAAAACAACCGGTGAACCAAGGTATCACCACCATGTACCACTCCTTATCTGTGCTTGACCTTGGAATAAAAAATGACCAGAATTTATTTAAAAAAGGGATGGTGCGCACACCGGAAAACCTGAAACGGCTGGTAGGGCTCATCCGTACCTTTCATGAGGGAGATCATCTTATCAGGCACCGGTTTCACTGCCGCTATGACATTACAAATACCAACGGTTACGATATGGTGCTTGATTTTATCCGCAACGGGGATATGCAGCTGCTCTCTTTCATGGATCACACCCCCGGGCAAGGGCAGTATCGGGATTTAGAACTGTTCAAAAATCATGTATTGTCCCCGCAGCAAAATGATGCGGAAAAAGAGGAAATTCTTTCCGCAAGAATGAGCCGGGCAAAGATTACAGCAGAGCAGATGACGCGGGCGGCGGATATGGCTGCGCAAGCGGGCATCCCCATTGCCTCGCACGATGACGACAGCATAGAAAAACTTGATTATGTCACACAGAAGCTGCACGCCAGCATATGCGAATTTCCGGTAGAGCTTGCCGTTGCAAAGGAGGCGCATCGCCGCGGAATGCAAGTGGTGGTGGGCGCAACCAATGTCTTGATGGGACGGTCCCACTCCAATAACCTGTCCGCTTTGGAGGCGATCCAGAATGGCTGTGCAGATATTTTAGTATCGGATTATTTCCCGGCTGCTATTCTGCACGCCGTGTTTCAGCTGCATGAACGAGGCGTGCTTACGCTTCCTGATGCTGTCAATATGGCGACATACAATCCGGCTAAGGCAGTCGGCCTGAGCGGCCGTTTGGGCTCAATTGAGCCGGGAAAGTACGCAGACTTGCTTTTGGTTAGTAAGAAAGGCGCCGTGCCGGTGATCCTGTCTGTCTTTATCAATGGTGAGGAAGTAACTAAAATCCATTACCGCAACGATTTTATTGGGGAAGATGGGGCGCGTTATGACTGATATATGTGATTTTGCAAAGAAATTGGTGATGGACTGCGGCGATCAGCTGCGTCAAAAGCGCCGCCGGAGTGTGTTCTTCGTTCGGGAAAAGACGGGGCACAGTGACATTGTGACGGACCACGATCTGTGGGTACAGCAATATTTATGCCGCCAGATTCTGCAACGGTATCCCGAACACAGCATTGTCGGTGAGGAAGGGATGTGCCATGCGGGGGCTTCCCGGTGGCAATGGGTGATTGATCCCATTGACGGAACGACCAATTATTGCCAGTTTGGCAAGAACTATGCGATTTCTGCCGCATTGTTGTGCGAGGGACGGCCGGTGTATGGCCTTGTCCTGGATGTGGAGCAGGAGCGGCTGTACGAGGGAGATGCCGCGGCGGCATGCACTCCGTCTGATTGCCGGGAAACTGCACAGGAAGGCATTTTACATATTGGTTTTAAGACCATGCGGGATTTTACCTGTCAGGGGGCGGATCCGTATGCTCTGGCAGAACAGTTCCGTGGGGTGCGTTATCTGGGTTGTGCCTCGCTTGAACTGTGCGGCATTGCCGACGAACAGGCGGGCGTCTATGTCAATTCCCATTTAAAGCTATGGGATTTTGCGGCGGCATATGCCATTTTGCACAGCCGCGGCTGCAGTATGGCGGTGGCTGCGCTTTCGGGTGGGAATTACTTTGTCTGCGCATACCGCTCCCCTCTTCTTTATCAGCAGTGCGTTCCTTTTTTCCCGCGTGAGATACGCCGCAAACTTAATGAAAATGGAGGAGATACGTTCCATGTTACAGATCTGTAATTTATCAAAAAATTTTATTATGCATATCCGTTCAGATGCGGAAATATATGGATTTGACAACATAAATTTTTCTGTAGAACCGGGTAAGCTGGTGGCAATTACCGGCCCAAGCGGCTGCGGGAAATCCTCGCTGCTTAAATGTATATACCGGACGTACATGCCCACAGGCGGACATGTATACTGCACCTGTGCAGACGGCAGTACTATAGATTTAGCAACTGCGGAGCCGTGGGAGATTATTCATCTGCGTGAAACGGAGATCGGCTATGTTTCTCAATTTTTCAGCGTAATTCCGCGTGTTTCAGCTATAGATATTTTAACGAATACGCAGACCGGACGCGGGGTAGAGGCCCAAATCGCCAGAGAACATGCCGCTGAATATCTTGAAAAAGTGGGAATAGCGCCGAATCTCTGGGATATGTACCCTTCTACCTTCAGCGGCGGAGAGAAGCAGCGGCTCAACATTGCAAATGCGCTTATCACGAAACCCCGCCTGCTTTTGTTAGACGAACCAACGGCATCACTGGATGCACACAGCAAAGAGTGGGTAATGGATATGATTCTCAGTCTAAAACAGGAAGGGACTGCTATGGTGGGCGTATTCCACGATGAAATCGCCATACAAACATTGGCTGACTGGCGGTACGAGATGCGGGAGAGAAAAATGGTGCCCAAGGACTACAAAATGGAGTATGCTTCAGAAGCATTGGCAGAATTTCTATAAAGAGGGGGTGCGCCGTATGATGGATCTTCATATCCATTCCCATTGGTCAGATGGGGAGCATTCCCCGCGTGAATTGGTGCAGAGCGCCATACAAAAGGGGCTCTCTGCAATTGCACTGACCGATCATGATACATTAGCCGGGCTGCAGGAACTGAAGGAAGCAGGGAAAGAACTGGGGCTGCCGGTCTATGGAGGGATTGAAATAAGCTGCACACAACGGGACGGCCGGCAGCTGCATTTGCTCGGATATGCCATACCGGAAGACCGGCAGAACGCAGTGGAGGCATTTTGCCGTCCGTTTCGCTTGGACCGGAACCGTGCGGTCTTGGATTGTGCAAAAACGTTGCAACGCGCAGGCTATCCGGTAACGGAAGAACGGGTTCAGGCTTTGGCGGGGCCGGGCGGAGATGTGTGCAAACAATATATTATGCAGATTTTGATTGCGTCCGGTTTGTGTACAGAGCTTTACGGTCCGCTTTATCGCAATCTTTTTAAAAAACAGGCAGACGGTACGCCGGGTATCGCGGCACTGTCTTTTTCGACAGCAAAACCGGTGGAGGCTGTGCAGTGTATCGTTGCATCTGGAGGAATAGCAGTTTTGGCGCATCCGGGTCAGTACGGGAATTTTGATGAAGTGCCGCAGCTTGTGGCTGTTGGATTGCAAGGGATCGAGGCATTTCACCCGAAACACAATGCGCATGACACCGCACGCTGTCTGGAATTGGCGAAAAAATACGGTCTTGTTGTTACGGGGGGGTCGGACTTTCACGGCAAGTATGGAGAAGGGGAACAGCTGGGGGAGTATGGCGTGGAAGATTTTCCATTCCCGGAAAGAAAAAAGGTTGGTGAAGCGTTCAATGATCATTAGAAGGATGGCAGGGCACGACTATGCGGGCTTATATAGCCTTTGGACGTCTTGCAAAGGCATGGGGCTCAATGATATAGATGATTCAAAAGAAGGAATTTACCGTTTTTTGGCGCGTAATCCCCAAACTTGCTTTGTTGCCGAAAAAGACGGAACAATCATCGGGGCAATCATGGCCGGAAATGATGGACGGAGAGGATACATTTATCATACGGCAGTGGCACCAAAGTTTCAAAAGCAGGGAATTGGCACAGTTTTGCTTCAGAGGGCAATAGAGGAATTACAGCAAATCGGAATCACGAAGGTGGCGCTGGTGGCGTTTGCGCAAAATGAGGCCGGAAATCGATTTTGGGAAAAACAAGGATTTTCCAAAAGAACAGATTTAGTTTACCGCAATAAAGCGTTGGTGGAGATGAAACGGCTTGATACTTGAATAACAAACCCATTAAATTATAAAAAAGGGCGCGTATTTGGTAAAAAAGTTTTTTGTGATCTTATTTATTTTTATTCAGTATTGTACGGGGACGTGGAGGGATCTTAATATTGTTCAGCATTAGATTTGCGAAGAGATATTAGGGGAGTTGTAATGCTTTCTGTTTTTTATTTCGTTTTTTCCAAAACTTGATAAACGGACTGGATTGTGATAAAATAAACAGAAAAACAGGCATGCGAAGCCTGTCCATGTGAGGAGCATAATATGGATTATAAAAAACAATATGAACGATGGGTCAAATACGCGGATGAAGCGACGAAAAAAGAGCTTTTGGCGCTGACAGACGAGCGGGAGATAGAGGACCGGTTCCGCTGCTCCATGCAGTTTGGGACCGGCGGCCTGCGGGGCGTGCTGGGCGCGGGGACAAACCGGATGAATATCTATACTGTCCGCAAGGCGACGCAGGGCTATGCGGATTTTGTCAAACAGCAAGGCGATACTGCCGTAAACAGAGGCGTCGCCATCGCTTATGATAACCGGTGGGGGTCAAAGGAGTTTGCGGAAAACACGGCGGGCGTGCTGGCGGCAAACGGTATCAAGGTGTATTTGTTTGAAAGCCTCAGGCCGACGCCGGAGCTTTCCTTTGCCGTGCGGGAGCTGCGGTGCTTTGGCGGCGTGATGATTACGGCGAGCCATAACCCGCCCCGATATAATGGATACAAGCTGTATGACGAAACGGGCTGCCAGCTTGTGCCGCGGTATACAGATCAGCTCATCCGGTATATTGACGCGGTGGAGGATGAATTACATATCGCCTGCCTGCCGCTGGAAGAGGCCGGCGCGCGGATTGAGATAATTGGAAAAGAAGTGGACGAGCGTTACTACCAAAAAGTACGGGGGATTTTGTTTGAGCCGGACATTCCAAAAAATATTAAAATTGTATTTTCTCCGCAGCACGGGACCGGCAACGTCCCAATCCGGCGGATGTTAGACGATTTGGGGTATGCGGTGCTTCCGGTGGAGGAACAATGTGCGCCTGATCCGGCATTTTCAAACACCAAAAACCCAAACCCCGAAACGGAGGAAGCATTTGCGCTTCCTTTGGAAAAAGCGGAGCAGGCTGCAGCAGACCTGGCTATTACCACCGATCCCGACTGCGACCGTCTCGGTGTGGCGATCCGGCATCAGGGCGGGTATGTGCGCCTGACAGGGAACCAGACGGGTGCCGTCATGCTGCAATACATCCTGCGCAGGAGAAAAGAGCGCGGGACGCTCCCGGCGGACGGGTTGCTGATTAATACCATTGTGACCTCCAGCCTGGGGGATGAAATCGCCGCGTCCTACGGCGTCAAAACAGAAAAAACGTTGACGGGCTTTAAATTTATCGGCGATAAAATCCAAACCCATCAAACCCTGGGGGACGGGAGCTTTATTTTTGGATATGAGGAAAGCCTGGGGTATCTGATCGGCGATTTTGTGCGGGACAAGGATGCGGTGCAGGCCGCCGTGATGCTTTGCGAGATGGCGGCATATTATCAGAACCGCGGCAAGACGCTTTACGACGTCCTGCTGGAGATTTATGAGACCTATGGCTATTATAAGGATTGCCTGCATGCAATAGAACTGGAAGGGAAGGACGGGCTTTTGAAAATCCAGGCAATTATGCAGGAATTGCGGGATAATCCCTTACAGGAAGCGGGCGGTATTAATGTCCGGGCAATAGAAGATTATCTGGAACCGCAGGATGCAGCCTTCCCCAAATCCGATGTACTGCGGTATCTGCTGGAGGACGGGAGCTGGGTAGCTGTCCGGCCTTCGGGGACGGAGCCGAAATGTAAATTTTATTATTGCGTCAAAGGGGAAACGGAAGAGGCTGCCCAAGAGAAGCTCCGGGCTTTGCAGGACTGC
The DNA here is from genome assembly GCA_018714645.1 of Candidatus Avimonoglobus intestinipullorum. Taxonomy (GTDB): domain Bacteria; phylum Bacillota; class Clostridia; order UBA1381; family UBA1381; genus Avimonoglobus; species Avimonoglobus intestinipullorum. The sequence goes on along the minus strand of DVND01000082.1, from coordinate 6,533 downwards.
TTTGAGGCGCTGGCGGCATCTGCCATGGATAAATAAAATCCTATTAAATAATACATGAAAAAAACGTTAAAACGGTTGATTTTTCGAGTGGAAATGGATATAATGAACTTGAGGTGAACAAGTTGCATTATAGTTTGGAATTTTATAAAATGACGCAGGATATCCTGCTGCATCCGGTATTTGCCGAAACCAGGAGCTATGTCCATCACGGGCCGGGAAACAGCCTGTTCGACCACAGCGTGTCTACGGCATTTTTTGCCTACCGGGTGGCGAAAAGGCTCCGTTTGTCCAGTGAGGACGTCCGTTCCATAACCCGCGCTGCCTTGCTGCATGATTTTACCGGCTATGACTGGAGGGCCGGTAAACGGGAAATCCGGGGGCGCGGGCTCAAGCGTATCTGGAATATGCATGCATTCCAGCATGGGTTCAGCGCCGCGGAGCACGCTTCTAAGTTTTTTTGGTTGACGGACCGGCAGCGGGATGCAATCAAAAAGCACATGTTCCCGCTGGTGCCCATGGCGCCGCGGTATAAAGAGGGCTGGATCGTTACGTATTCGGATAAAGTTGTCGCTTCTAGGGAAATGGGCCTGGTTGTTTGGCAGGCGATGAAAAAAGCAGGCGGCAGTCTGCGCCGTGCTTTTGCATAATAAAAAACCATCCGCGTAGCGGATGGTTTTTTCATTTACTCCGGAACGATTGCCCCGAGCGCGTGCAGCGCCGTCCGGATATTTTGGATTGGGAGGTCGATGGCCCTGCCTGCGGTTTTGGATAACAGTGCCGCGGCGGCACCGGCAGCCTGTCCCATCGCCATGCAGGCCGCCTGCACGCGGTAGGCGCTGTTGGCTTCCGCATCTCCTGCGGCGCAGCGGCCTGCGGCAATGATCCTCTTGGAATTCTTGGGGATCAGTGCGCCGTATGGAATGGCCGGCACTACGCCTTCCTTTAAAAATTGCTGGGAGATGCCCTCCTCAGTGTGTAAATCGATGGGATAGAAGCAGTAGCATACGGCATCATCATAAACAGTTCCCCGCAGATAGTCCTGCGCTGTGATCTGTTTTTCCCCGATGATGCGGTAGCTTTCGCGCACGCCGCATTCCTCCGCGACGGAATCCACTTCCAGCTGCTCCAGCCCGGGGATGCTCTTCAAAAATCGATACATGCGCAGCATGGTCGCCCGTGCGGTTTGTTCAAGCGTGGTCTTGGCTGTGGAATCCGCCGCGCCGGCGCATGGGATGTGCATTTTAATGGTTTCGTTGACCAGCGTGCCGTAGGGGTCGCCGTACTGGAAATCAAAAGGTTGCAGCGTCCCGGCGGCAACGGCTTCCCGGTGCAGGCGCATCACAGTATCGCGGTCGATTTGTGCAATGGAGTACCCGCGGATGTGGTTCATCAGTGTAGCGGGTTGGCAGGCGGCGCGCGCCTCCCTGCGATAGCCTAACATACCGGTCGCATCCGCGTCTCCTGTTGCATCAACCAGCGCCGCGCCGCTGGCCGCCCACAGGCCTTCCTTGCCGGTGCAGATGACGGTGATGCCGTCGTCTGTTTCCTCTGCGGCGGAAAGCATCGTGTGCAGGAGCACGGTCACGCCGGCCTCTGCGAGCAGCTGTTCAAGCACGGCGGTATAGAGGAACCGGTTGAGCAAAATCTGTTCATGCCAATGCCGCTCCGGCTTGTATTGCATGCGGGGGATCACGGCGCCGCCTAAAGCCTCGCACCGCTTAATTGCTTCCCAACAGGGGCCGTCAATAATCTGTTTTCCCCAGGCAAAAAACAACCCGGGGAAATTGACGTTTGCGGCGGTCATGGTACCGCCGGGCATGCCATTTTTCTCAATCAAGAGGGTTTTTGCGCCTGTGCGTGCCGCACTGATTGCCGCGAATACACCTGCCGTACCCGCCCCGACGACAACGACGTCCCATTGCCCGCGGAAGGGGATATTTGTTTGAAAGTCCATAACGTCCTCCATATCATTTTTGAATCAGCTATAAGATTTTAAAAACAAACCGGCAGCGCGGAAACGCTGCCGGTCCTGTATTAATACGCAATTATATACGCACTGTCCAGCCGAACTCGTCTGGGATTTTCCCAAATTGGATGCCTGTGAGCGTGTCATACAGCATCTGTGAAAGCTGGCCGATGCCGCCGTCGGCCACGGTGATTTTTTTGCCGTTCCATTCGAATGTGCCGATGGGGGAGATGACCGCCGCGGTCCCCGTCCCAAAGGCTTCCTTCAAGGTGCCGTTATCATGCGCGTCAAACAATTCCTGAACGGAAATCCGGCGTTCGCTGACCTTGTACCCTTTGCTGCGCAGCAGGTCAATGACTGACATCCTCGTCACGCCGGACAGGATGCTGCCGGTCAGGGCAGGCGTGACAACCTCGTCCCCGATGACGAAAAAGACATTCATCGTCCCGACTTCTTCAATATATTTGCGTTCCACGCCGTCCAGCCAAAGGACCTGGGTGTAGCCGATTTTTTCCGCTTCATCCTGCGCCTTTAAGGAAGCGGCGTAATTGCCGGCGGTCTTTGTGAAGCCCATCCCGCCTTTTACCGCGCGGACATAGTTCTGCTCCACGTAGATGTCCACAGGGTTTAACCCCTTCGGGTAATAAGCGCCCACGGGGGACAGGATGATTACAAACAGCAGATGGTGCGCGGGATGCACGCCCACATGGGGGTCAACGGCGAAAATGAACGGACGGATATAGAGGGAGGTCCCGGGGGCGTCCGGAATCCAGTCTTTGTCCACTTCTACCAGCTTTTTAACCGCTTCCACACAGAACGCCTCATCCACCAGCGGGATGCAGAGCCGTTCGTTGGAAACGTTGAGCCGCGCCATGTTCTTATCGGGGCGGAACAGCTGTATGCCGCCGTCCGGGGTCTTGTAGGCCTTCAAGCCCTCAAAGACCTCCTGTCCATAGTGCAGGCACATGGCGGCAGGGTCCAAGGGGATCGGGCCGTAGGGGACGATGCGGGCGTCATGCCAGCCTTCGCCCTCGTCATAGTTCATGATGAACATATGGTCTGTATAGTAATTGCCGAAGCCAAGCTTGGTCTGGTCAGCCGGTTTTTGCTTCGGCGCAGATGTTCTTGTGATTTGAATTTCCATCTGAAGTACCTCCCATTTCAAAAAACGTTCTTCTTATATTATAGCAGAAAGATTTGGAAAGTAAATATAAAAAGCGGATTTTTGAGCATTTTTTCGAAAAAGAATGCAATATGGAGGTAAATTCTCTGCAAAATGCTAAAAGTCGGGGGAGAAATCGGCGAATATATTGACAATGTGGTGGGATGCTGATAAAATAAAAATAATTATATCTGAAAAAGGTGTATTTTTCATCCGGCGGCACATCAGCAGCCGGTGCAATAAAAGGCTTTTCTTAACGGGGGAGCCTCTGGGCATCTGAATACAATGGATGCAGGCCGGCCTATTGGGACGGGACAGCCCGTTTCTGGCAGGCGTATTTATTTGATTGAAGGAGGCGTTGTATTTGAAGATGACCGGCGCAGAAATGGTTGTAAGGACCTTGGAGAAAAACGGCGTATCGGTTGTGTTCGGTTATCCGGGCGCGGCCAACTGCCCGTTTATTGATAAGCTGTCGCATTCAAAGATCAAACACATCCTTTCCAGGAACGAGCAGGGCGCGTGCCACATGGCGTCGGGCTATGCGCGGGTGACGAAACAGACGGGCGTCTGTACCGCGACTTCCGGCCCCGGGGCCACGAACCTGCTCACCGGCATTGCCACGGCGTATATGGATTCCGTCCCGCTGGTTGCAATCACGGGGCAGGTTGCCCTGCCGCTGGTGGGGAAGGATGCGTTCCAGGAAGTGGATATCACGGGCGCGTCCATCCCGTTTACCAAACACAATTACCTGGTGAAGGATGGCATGGAGCTGCAGCGGATTGTGGACGAGGCGTTTTTCATCGCCGGCACGGGCCGCCCCGGCCCGGTGCTGATCGATATCCCTGTGGATATCCAGAAACAGGAATATGATTACCCCGCGGAGGACAAGCCGGTGAACATCCGCGGCTACAAATTGATTGGGAAAGCCAATGAAGGGCAGGTCAGGAAGGTGGCCGAAACCATCCGGGCGGCGAAGCAGCCGGTGATCCTTGCCGGCGGCGGCGTTGTGAACTCGGACGCGGTGCAGGAGCTGCGTAAATTTGTCCGCATGACGCAGATTCCGGTGGTCAGCACAATGACGGGTATCGGCGTGTTGCCTTCGGACGATGATTTGTACTTCGGCATGATCGGCTCCCATGGTATGAAGCGGGCAAATATGGTGCTGAACCATTCCGACCTGGTGCTGATTATGGGCGCCAGGCTGGGGGACCGTTCCATCGCCAACGCGCAGCGGCTGGAGGCCCGTACCAAGCTGGTGCATATTGATATCGATCCGGCGGAGATCGGGAAGAGCGTTCAGCCGCATATCCCGGTGGTGGGGGACGTGAAGGACGTATTGAAGCAGCTGCTCCCGCAGATAGAAGGCTATCAGGCTCCCGGGGAATGGCTGGACTATGTGGCGAAAATCAAGGCGGATTGGACGGTGGAAGAACCCCATGGCGACACGGGCTATGTCAATCCCAAGTATTTTATGAAACGGTTGTCCGAAAGGGTGCAGTCGGACGCATATGTGGCGACAGAGGTCGGCCAGAACCAGATTTGGGCCACGAACCACTACATTTTCAAAGACCCGCGGCATTTGATTACATCGGCGGGCTTTGGGACGATGGGCTATGGCCTGCCCGCGGCGATCGGTGCGGCTTGCGGCACGGATAAAACCGTGTTTGCGGTGATGGGCGACGGCAGCTTCCAGATGGATTTGCCGGAGCTGGGCACCATGTGCCAGTGGGGCATTCCCGTGAAGATGGTATTGTTTGAAAATAAACGGCTGGGGATGGTGCATGAGCATCAGTTTATGCACTATAATTCCAATTTCCAGGCGGTGCAGCTGGACGGCAGCCCCGATTTTGCGAAGCTGGCGGAGGCGTATGGCATCCCGTCGGCAACAATTACGGAAAACAGCCAGGTGGATGCGGGGATCGACCGCCTGACAGCGGGGAAAGAGCCGTTTTTGCTGATTGTTTCAGTGGACCCGTTTGAACCGACGGGCGGCGCGTTAAATGAGTCGAAATTCAAGAAGGAGGCAAAATGATGGACAGGTATACATTGTCGGTGTTGGTTGAAAACCATGCGGGCGTGCTCTCAAAGGTCGTCGGCTTGTTCTCCAGGCGCGGGTTCAACATCCATTCCCTCGCCGTCGGCGTGACGCATGATGAAACCATTTCCCGTATTACGATTGAAGTATCCGGGGATGAAAATACGGTGGAGCAGATTTCCAAGCAGTTGAATAAGCTCATTGACGTGATAAAAATCAAAACGTTGAAGGCGGAAGACATTGTCAAGCGCGGGCTGTTGATGGTAAAAATCAAGGTCAATGCGAAAAACCGCGGCGAAGTGGTGCAGATTGCGGACATCTTCCGGGCGAACATCATCGACCTGTCCCAGCAGACCGTTGTCGCGGAGCTGACCGGCGGTGACAATAAGCTGGACGCATTTCTGGAAATGCTGGAGCCTTACGGGATTGAAGAACTGGCGCGCACGGGCATGATTGCGTTGGAGCGCGGGACCAATTCGTTAAAAGTGTAATTTATTAAATGGAGGTAATATAAAATGGCAAATATCTATTATGAACAGGACTGTAATTTGGGATTGCTCAACGGGAAGACCGTTGCGATCATCGGCTATGGAAGCCAGGGGCACGCCCATGCGCTGAACCTGCATGACAGCGGCGTCAACGTCATTGTGGGCCTGTATGAGGGCAGCAAATCCAAAGCAAAAGCGGAAGCGGCGGGCTTGAAGGTCATGTCTGTTGCAGACGCTGCAAAGGCTGCGGACATCATCATGATGCTGGTGCCGGACGAAAAGCAGCCGGCCATCTACAATGAAAGCATTAAGGACAATTTGGAGGAGGGGAAAACCCTGGCGTTTGCCCATGGCTTTAACATCCATTTCCTGCAAATCGTCCCGCCGGAGAATGTGGATGTGATCATGATTGCGCCGAAAGGCCCGGGCCACACAGTCCGTTCAGAATATGTTGCGGGGAAAGGCGTTCCCTGCCTGATTGCGGTGCATCAGGACGCCAGCGGCAAGGCGCTGGAAAATGGCCTGGCGTATGCGGCGGGAATCGGCGGCGCACGGGCTGCAGTGCTGGAGACGACCTTCCGCGCGGAAACGGAAACAGATCTGTTCGGCGAACAGGCGGTACTGTGCGGCGGCGTGACCGCGCTGATGCAGGCGGGCTTTGAAACGCTGGTGGAGGCGGGTTACGACCCGAGAAACGCCTATTTTGAATGCATCCATGAAATGAAGCTGATTGTGGATTTGATCTACGAAGGCGGCTTCTCCAGAATGCGTTATTCCATCTCCGATACGGCGGAGTTCGGCGATTATGAAACCGGCAAACGGATTATCACCGAAGAGACCAAGAAGGAAATGAAGAAGATTCTGGAGGAAATCCAGGACGGT
>DVND01000081.1 GCA_018714645.1 Candidatus Avimonoglobus intestinipullorum | reverse complement strand
AACCATTCAAAGCCCATGCGCCCCAAATCCTTGCGCGCGTAATCCAAAATATACCGCGCAATCCCTTTTCCGCGATGCGTCTCTTCCACAAAAAGCGCGCACAGGTTTGGCTTCAAATCCGTCCGTTCATGAAAATCATTTTCAATAACGCCCGCTCCCGCAATGATGTCCCGCTGTTCGTCTAAAACCACATACCATTGTGGGATGCCCGATTTTTTCTGACAGCAGTCCATCATGCTTTCCTGATAAATTGCAGCGGGAATATTCCACTTTTCTGCAAACCAGCGGGAAGCACGGCCCAAAAGCGCCGCATGATCCCGCAAACAACAAAATTCCATACCGTATTAATCCTTCTTCAGCTTTTCACCGCATTTGGAGCAAAACACATTGCCGCTCCCGTTATACTCACCGCAGGATGGGCAAATTACGGCATTTTTCAATTCCGCGATTTTTTCCTTCAAGGTGTTGATCTCCTCATTGAGCTTGTCAATTTTTTCACACCGTTCCAAAATGTCGCCCTCAAACGCCGCCCCATTTTTATATTCCGCATACAGCGACTGCCCCAGCTCAATCTTTATCTGTTTAATTTTATCCTCTACTTCTGACATTGCATAGTTCAGCTTTGTCTGGCTCACAGCATCCGTCGTCTTTTTCACGGCGGCCTTCGCAAATTTTTCCGCGCCGTCCTTCGCTTTCAATGCGCCTTCTTTCAATTTTCCAAACATTTCATCCATAAACTGTCAACTCCTTCCACATCCGTTTGATACATTATACCATTTCTATATATAAAATGCTACAATATTTATAAAATATTTATGAATGATTGATCAGAACACTGATGGAATCCGTAATGGTCTCCTCAAAGGCCTCCCGGCCGTATTCATCCACTTCGTTTTTATCCTTCACGCCGTGGGTCAGGCAGCCCGCACCGCCGATACAGCCCCCATTGCACGCCATCCCTTCGATAAAGTTGTTGGGCAGGACGTTTTTCGACGCAAGCATCAACGCTTTTTTGCACGCCTCAATACCGTCGCAGGCAATCGGCTTAAATTCAAAGTCCGTAACGCCCTGCTCTTTGAGCGCTTGGGCCACCGCATCGGTGAGCCCGCCGCTGCGGGCGAAAATCCGTCCAAAATAAGAAGCGTTGTCCAGCACATCCACCGGCAGATGCTCCAAATCGATTTCCAGCGCATCAAACAGCGCCTGCAGCTCCTCAAAAGTGATGGCGCTGTCAATATAAGGGCTGACGGTATCCAGCTTGATTTCTGCCTTTTTCGCCGTGCAGGGACCGATGAATACAATTTTACACGCCTCATCCTGCTGCTTCATGCATTGCGCAATTGACGCCATCGGCGACAGATTGTGCGAAATATGCTCCACCAGGGACGGAAACGCTTTTTTAATATAATCCACAAACGCCGGGCAGCAGGAGGACGTCAAAAAGCCCTTTTCCACCAGCTCCTGGCTCTCCCGGTAGGACACCAGATCCGCACCCCAAGCCGCTTCCACAACAGAATAAAAGCCCATCTCCTTCAAGCCCGATATCACCTGCCCCAGCTTCACATGACGGAACTGGCTGGCAATGGACGGCGCAACCACCGCGTGCAGCTTGAAATTCTTATTATGATCGCTGTCCTTAATCATCTGGATCACATCCAGAATATAAGACTTATCTGAAATCGCGCCAAAGGGGCACTGATACACGCACGCCCCGCAGGAGATGCACTTGTCGTTATCAATATGCGCCGCCTTGGTTCCCTCCGCCATGCTGATGGCATTCACCTTGCACGCATTTTCACAGGGGCGCTTCTGGTTCACAATGGCGCTGTACGGGCACACCTTCGCGCACATGCCGCATTCGACGCACTTGTCCTTGTCAATATGTGCTTTGAGCTGGTCGTCAAAGGTGATGGCGCCCCGCTTGCACACCTCCTCGCACCGGTGCGCAATGCAGCCCCGGCATGATTCTGTCACCGTGTAGCCGCTCAACGGGCATTCGTCGCAGGCGATGTCAATAACTTCAATGACATTGGGGTTGGATTTGTCCCCGCCGGTGGCCAGCTTGACGCGTTCGGCAAGAATCGCCCGTTCTTTATAAATACAGCAGCGCATCGTCGCTTTCGGCCCTTTAACGATCGTTTTCGGGATATCGTTATAATGCTCCAGAAGCGTCCCGTCAAATGCATGGCGGGCCACTTCCCGCAATACCTCATATTTTAAATGCTGCACCTTCGTATCAAACTTTTTCACCTTCATTGCTCCCTATCCTTTCCAAGTTGTTAAAAATAGCATACGTTGATGGTCTTGCCCATTTGCTTGAGCGCTTCAGCCAGCCGCTCCACAATCCGCATTTTAATGTTAAAATTAATCGGCAGATTCGGATTTTGGTGCGCGGGGTTCATGGCCCTGCCCACATAGAAATTGATATCCGTCGCCTCCCGGAATAACAAGCGCGCAATCTGGGAAGCGCCGTCTTTTTTCACACTCCACTCCTGATACCGCTCATTGTTCTCCAGGTAATTCGTGGCATATTCCAGCACCCTGCTAATCGTCAGGACGCCTTCCGTCACCAAATCCACGCCTTCAATTTTTGCCGTGGGCGGGATGTCCGGGTCAATGTAATCAATGTCCGTAATCAACGGTTTCCCCAAGTACTCCGCTGCCAGCGTCGAAGTGGTCCCGCCGCAGACGATATGCCGCCCCTCCTTTGCAAAAAAGGAAGCCATCATTTTTTTCACATCATTCGGGTCTTTCGGCGGGCCAATCATCAAATTGGCCGGCTTGCGCTTACGCACTTGCACCGTCGCCACCGTCGTGTCATCGCCCGGCTTGTCATTATAGAGCAGGGCGCATTGCTCCAGAATCATGGAAGTAATAATTTTAGCGGTATTGCGGTAATCATAATTCGCCTCCGCAAAATCCACAATATTCTCCCGCTGCCAGCCATAGTTCAAAACCTGCTCCACGCCCGCATAAATCGCCCCATCGCTCATAGCGATAAACACGTCGTCCTGCTTGACCTTGATCTTTGTTTCATATATTTTTTTCCCCTCCACCGTTTTCATAATGGTGGGGTAATCATAGCTTTTCCCATCCCGCAGCATGATGACCATGGGGTTGTCATACTGGATGATCTCCGCCTCGTCATTGTTGGTGATATGGATAATCGTAAACGTGGAATACGCCACGCCGCGCTTCTGGCACACCGGCAGCGTCGCCGCGATCGTCGCAACGCACTCCTCCACGCTCATGTCATTTTCCACCATGGTCGCCAGGATTTTTGAGGTGAGCGTGGAGAGGATATTGGCCTTTACGCCGCTCCCCAGCCCATCTGCCAGCACCAGCAGAAACGTATTTTCGCCGCGGATTTCCTGGACGCTGTCACCGCAAAGCTCCTCGCCGTATTTCAGCAGGCTTCTGTATCCGGAATCAACACACAAATCATTCATCGCGCAACGTCTCCTTCAGCTTTGTCAGCGCAACCTTTGTTTCCGCCGTCGTCTCGCCCAGCAGCGATGCAATCTCCTGCACAACCCGCATCTGTTTTTCAACCACCTTGTCCGTGATTTCAACGGCGCGCTGGCTCTGTTCCGCCTTTTTATTCCGCGCCAGTTCGAGATTCGTAATATCCTTCATGATAATCATGACAATGTGGTATTCTTTATCATAGATGATGGTTTCTTCCACATACTTCTTATACTGCGCCAGGTATTTCTCCTTGCCGTTCACATTCTCCTGGTTTGTCACTGCCAGGAAATAATCCGTCGGGTCCGTAATGCGGATAATCGGCTGGTTCAATACGTCAGACGCATTGCCGACATTCAGGATTTCACACGCCGCCTGGTTGATTTGCTGGATTTCCAAGTCCTCGTTCAGCACAATGATGCCGTTGGGCGTATTATTGATAATCTTATCCGAAAAATTCTCCGCCTTGTCCTTCAAATACGGCAGGCACATCGTCAGATCCGCCTTGCCGTTGAACACTGCAATCGCCTTGTCGCGGCAGGTGTTGTACCCGCAGCTTCCGCAGTTGAGCATCTGGTCCGGCGTGGTTTTGCCCATCTGGCGCAGGATTTCGTCGATTGCGCTGCTGCCCGGCATCTGCCGCCGCGTCCCCTGGAAATTCATGGTTTTGGAAATCGCCTCCGGGACCGTTACGTCAAAATCCTTCGTCCCCGCATAGCGGTTCACAGCCACAAAATCCCGCACCGGCATATGCCGTTCGCGGTCCATGACCGGCCCGCCGACACAGCTGCCCTTACAGGCCGACATTTCGATGAAGCAATTCTGTATTTTATGGTCTAAGATATCATCCAGCGCCGTCATGCACTGGTCGACGCCGTCCACTGCAATATAGTCCATCCCCTCATCCAAATCCATGGAACGGATGATGCCGCCTGCCGTCGGGAACAGACGCGCCCGCGCCTTCGTCTGGCTGTCCGGGATTTCGTCAAACGCCACTTCCGCCTCCTGCAGCCAGCCGGATAGTTCTTCAAAGGTCAGCACCACATCCACATACTCCGGGTACTGCTCCGCTTCATCTTTTTTGGAAATACACGGCCCGATAAACACCGTTGCCGCGCCCGGATGCTCCTGCTTTATTTTCTGGCAGTGCGCCTGCATGGGCGACAATACCTTCGCCAAATACGGCAGCGCCTCCGGATAATATTTCTGGATCAGCGTATTGACGCTGTGGCAGCAGGAGGAAATAATCACAGAATTTTTATTCCGCCGGATCATATTTTCATATTCCTTTTTCACGATCGTCGCACCAATCGCCGTTTCCGACGCCCCCGCAAAGCCCAGCTTTTGCAGCGCGCGTTCCATGGAATCGATACTGATACCCTCGTAATTTGCCACAAAAGACGGCGCGACGCTGGCATATACCGGCCTGCCGCTTTCAAACAGCGCCTTCACCTGGTCCACATCATTGCGGATTTGCTTGGCGTTCTGCGGACATGAAACAAAACACATCCCGCACAAAATACACTCATCCGGAATAATATGCGCCTGATGCTCCGAAAACTTGATGGACTTCACAGGGCAATTCCGAATACATTTATAACAGTCCTTACAGTTCGATTTTTTCAGCTGGATACAATCGCTCATAGTCCATCCCACCTTTTAAACCCTGTCCAATATGTAAGTCTTGAAAATTTCGTTAAAATTTGCCGGATTGACGCCGCCCACGATTTCGTCTTCCACCTTGATGCTCACGCCGTCACCGTCCGTACATTTCCCCAGGCAGAACGCCGCCGCCAGATTCACCTTATCCTCCAGGCCATGGCTTGCAATCTGCTCCTTCATCAGGTTGATAATATCATAAGAACCCTTTAAATGGCAGGAGCTCCCAACACATACATATACATTCATCATTTTACACCCCTTTGTCAATCAATCTTTGATAATATTATAACAAAACCGTCTTATAATTGCAAGGGGAACTACGATATTATTCTAAAATCATCGAAATAAAAAAACAGCGCACAGCGCTGTTTTTTTTATTTTATTTCTTTTGCTTTTTCGCATCAACTTCCGTCTGCTTCCATGAAGCCCAGAACGGGCTGGCAACGAAAATAGACGTAAACGCGCCGATAATCACGCCGACAATCAGCGGGAACGCAAACTCCTTGACCGCCTGCACACCCAGGAAATAGAGCAGGACAATGGTGATCAATGTGGTAATGGTCGTATTAATGGTACGGCCCATGCTCTCCGTGATACTGCGGTCAACCAGGCTATTGACGTCCCCGGTCGATTTCTTCACGTTAAAGCCCTTCATATTCTCACGGATCCGGTCAAAGACGACAATGGTATTATTGATCGAATAGCCGATCACCGTCAGCATCGCCGCGATAAATGTGGTGTTCAGCGGCGTATAGGTCATCGCGTAAACCGCCATCATGACCAATATGTTTATTGCCAGGGAAATAACCGCCATAATAGCCGAACGCCATTCAAAGCGGAACGCAATATAAATCAGGATACAGAGGATCGCAATAATTGTATAAATCAACGCCTTCTGCTGCACCTGCTGGCCAAAGCTCGCAGATGCGCTGTTCACAGACAGCAACGCGCTGTCTTCAACACCGTATTTCTCTTTGATTGCATTGAATAGATCGTTCTTTTTGGACTCTTCAATCGGCTGGGTCTTGATAATCGCCTGGGTCTGCGCCGTGCCCATTTTCTGGACAATGATCGGCGTAATACCTGTTTGCTCCTCCAGGTAATCGGACAGCTCCTGATTGTCAAAGGTTTGCCCGATATCGACCTGCATCCGGATACCGCCCATAAATTCAATGTCAAAATTAAACCCGCTGTTGACAAAATACATCACAATCCCCGCAGCAACAATGACAATGGGGACAATTAATAGCTTGACTTTGTTTTTCGTCACATTGATAATTTTCGCTGTGCCCTGTTCTTTCTTCTCTCTTAAAAACAGCTTGCGGTTTTTAATATTCAGGCGCACCAGCTGCTTCAGCAGCAGCTTGGTGATGACAATTGCCGTAAACATGCTGACAATGACGCCCAGGCCCAATGTCACAGCAAAGCCCTTAATCGTATTGATACCGGACAAATACAGGACAACACAACTGATGATGGTTGTGATGTTGGAGTCCAGAATCGCGGAAAAGGCCTTGGAGAAACCGGCATCCACCGCCGCTTTGATGGTTTTCCCCAAGCGCAATTCTTCCTTCATGCGTTCAAATATAATGACATTCGCGTCCACCGCCATACCAATGGACAAGACGATACCCGCTATACCCGACAGGCTCAGGTTCACACGCCCCAGGCCCAGGATCATGCTGACGATCCCCACATAAATCAACAGCGCCAAGCCTGCAAGCAGCCCCGGAACGCGGTAAATCAAAATCATGAACAGAATAATGATCACAATGCCGATCCCTGCCGCCAGCAAGCTGTTCGGCAGCGCCTGTTCCCCCAGCTCCGCGCCGATGGTATCCTGCGATACGACGTTTAACTTAAACGGCAGCGCGCCGGACTTGATCTGGTTCGCCAGCGTCTGCGCTGTTTCGGCTGTAAAATTGCCGGAAATTATACAAGTATCAGAATTGATTTCATTTTCTACAGACGGCCTGGAGATTTCAGTCTCATCCATATAAATGGAAATGTAATTGTTGCCCGTTCCGGCGGCAGCTGCAGCCGCTCTTGTCGCATCCGCCCACTTTGAGACTGAGTCGCTGTTCAGCGTCAGCTCCACAAATGCTTCAGCAGAACCCGTTTCGCTGACCTGGCCGTATCTATATTGTGCGTCCTTAATATCCGTTGCGCCATCCAGGACAACCTGGCCGTCCGCATTCCGGAACGTCAGCTGCGCTGTTGACCCCAGCAGCTCCACCGCGCTGTCCGTGTCAAACACAGCGGGGATTTCAACGGTGATCTGCCCGCCTTCGCCAATGCTGGCCCTTCCTTCTGAATAGCCCGCATTATAAAGACGCGTCTCAAAAATCGTCTGAACTGTCTGCATTTCTTCCTCTGTCGGGTTTTCGGCGTCCGCCTGGAAGACGATAACCGACCCTCCCGCCAGGTCAATTCCCTTTTTGATGCCTTTTTCCGGGTCGAAAATACCGCCGTACTGGAAGCCTGCAATGTTGTACCCAAAAAACGCAACATAGTTTAAGGCAACCGCGATAACCACCATCAGAACAAGGATCGCAATGCTTTTCTTCTTCATTGGTTTTACCAATCCTTTCTAAAAAATTTCAAACACTAAAACATTATACAACCATAATCAGGTTTCGTCAAGTTCTTTCTGTCTATTTTGACGACAAAATATTTTTTATCTTGCTCAATCTTGGGAAATGATATAAAATAAGAACAGAGAACAGGAGTGCGGTAAATGAATCGAAAAGAACGAATCTACAGTTATATCAAAAGCGAACAGTATATCCCTTTAAAATATGAGGAGTTGAAAGCGGTGCTGGAGGTACCGGCTTCCGCGGACGCGGAATTCCGCGCCATTCTGGACGCGCTGACAGAAGAAGGGAAAATCTACACCACCAGGCGCGGACGGTACGAGGCGTCCGGCAACCATAATACCATCACTGGGACGCTCCGCTGCAATGGTTTCGGGTTTTACGCCTTCCTCCTCCCGGACGATGAGGCTGAAGAGGACGTTTATATCAACGGCGAAAAGCTTCATACCGCTTTGGACAAGGACCGTGTCCTCGTGCAGATCGACACTGCGGACGCCCGCAGCGGCAGGCGGGAGGGCCATGTGCTGCGCATTTTGGAACGCGGCAACAAGACCCTTTCCGGCGTTGTGGAATCCATGCGGAACGGAAAGCTGAAAATCAAGCCGGATTCCAACCGGATCTATGCCAAGCTGTACGCGCCGGTACCAGAAGGGCTTTCCATCCATACCGGCGACAGGGTTTTAGCGGATATTGCGGAATATAAACCGGATGGGATTGTCAATGTGGTTGTTTCCCGCGTCTTGGGCGATGCGGACTCCATTAAAAACAATGTGGAAGCCATCCTCTTTGCCAACGGCATCAAAACGGAGTTTGATCAGGAAACCCTGGCGCAGGCACAAACCGCCCCGGCGGCTGTCACAGACGTGGACATCGAAGGGCGGCTGGATTTGCGGAAAGAGACCATCTTCACCATTGACGGCGCGGATGCCCGTGATTTTGACGACGCCGTCTCCATCCAAAGGCTGGGAAACGGCAACTACAAACTGGGCGTACACATTGCGGACGTGAGCCATTACGTCCGGGCGGGAACGCCGCTGGATAAAGAGGCCTTCACCCGCGGCACGAGCGTCTATCTGGCCGACCGGGTCATCCCCATGCTGCCGGTCGCGCTTTCCAACGGCATTTGCAGCCTGAATCCCCACGTGGACCGGCTGACCATGTCCGTTTTTATGGAAGTGGATCAAAACGGCGGCGTGGTGGATTTTTCCCTGCACGAAGCAGTCATCCGCTCGGCGGAGCGCATGACCTATGACGACGTAGCCGCCCTGTTGGCGCACGCTGACCCGGCATTGGAACAAAAATACGCCTATCTGCTCCCCACATTGGAGCAAATGGCGGATTTGGCAAAAATACTTTTTCAAAAGCGCATGGACCGGGGCAGCATCAATTTTGACTTCCCAGAGTCCAAAATCATTGTCAATGACGCGGGCGAACCCATTGACATCCGCCGCGCGGAACGGAACGACGCCCACAAATTGATCGAAGAATTCATGCTGCTGGCAAATGAGACCATTGCGGAATATGCGTTCTGGGCAGAAATCCCTTTTGTGTACCGCGTCCATGATGCGCCGGGGATTGATAAAATTACCGAATTCAATCGGTTCATCCTGAATTTCGGCCTGAGCATCAAAGGCAAGTTTGACAAGGACACGCCCGTGCATCCCAAGGCCCTGCAGCAGATACTGACCGCAATCGAAGGCACGGACGAAGAAAACATGATTGCCACGATGATGCTCCGTTCGCTGATGAAAGCGGAATACCGTCCTGAAAACACCGGGCATTTCGGCCTTGCGGCGAAATATTACTGCCATTTCACCTCCCCCATCCGGCGGTATCCGGATCTGGCAATCCACCGCATTTTGAAAGATTTGCTGCATGGCAATAAGGACTTTCACAAATACGAAAAATTTACCGCCGGCGCATCTGTGCAATCCAGCGAAACGGAACGGAACGCGGAACTGACGGAACGGGATGTGTCCGATTTGATGAAGGCCGCGTATATGGAACAATTCATCGGCGAGACGTTTGACGCCATCATTGCGGGGATAACCAATTTCGGAATCTTCGTCCAACTGGAAAATTCCGTGGAGGGGTTGATTCGCCTGGAAAACATCCGGGATGATTTTTATGTATTTGACGAGGACAGGCGGATCCTCATCGGCGAGCGCCATGGGAAGACCTACCAGATCGGGCAGGCCGTGCGCGTGGCATTGGTCAAATGCAGCCTGCTGAACCGGCAGATCGATTTCATCTTTGAAGAGGACGCCACGGCAGATACCATTTCCGCCATCCACCGCAGAAGCCGCCGGCAGCGCGCCGAAAAGGAACGGCGCATGAAACGCGCCGGCACAAAGCCGCACCACCGCTATAGGAAAAACAGGAAAAGCAGGAAAAACGGAAACAGGCATGGAACAAATTGAAAAACGGGTATAAAAAAAACTGCCTTACGGCAGTTTTTTATGCAATAAGCCCGATTTGTTTCAAGATTTGCATGCCGTCGTGCATGCCGCGGCGGTAGAAGAACCGGTCCTGTT
>DVND01000080.1 GCA_018714645.1 Candidatus Avimonoglobus intestinipullorum | reverse complement strand
GCCATTTTCTCCATCCCGTCTTTGCCGGGCATGGTAAAGGACACCGTTTTCTCGCAGTAATAGCCATACTTTTTATAAATCTCCTGCAACGCTTCATACAGTGACATATTTTTCGTCTTGTAATACGCCGCCATCTCCGCAATCAGCATCGTGGAAACCACGCCGTCCTTATCGCGGGCATGGGTTCCCGCCAGATACCCATAGCTTTCTTCAAAGCCAAATAAATACGTATGTGCCCCCGTTTTTTCAAATTCGGTCATCTTTTCACCAATGTATTTAAACCCTGTCAGCACGTTTATAATTTCCACGCCGTATGCCTGTGCAATTGCCGCCGCCAGCTCCGTTGTGACAATGGTTTTTATCACTACACCGTTTGCGGGGAGCGTTCCCGCCGCTTTTTTGGAGGACAAAATATACTCCGTCAGCAGCACCCCCGTCTGGTTCCCTGTCAGCGTCTGGTATACGCCGGCGGCATCGCGCACGACAATTCCCACGCGATCACAATCCGGGTCTGTTCCGATAATCAGATCCACATCCTGCTCCTCGGCCATCCGGATGGCAATCGTAAACCCTTCCTTGTCCTCCGGGTTCGGGGATTGCACCGTCGGGAAGTTGCCGTCCTCCGTGTCCTGTTCCTTTACGACGAGCACATGCGAAAACCCGATTTCCTTCAAAACCGTCTGCACCGGGCGGCTGCCCGTCCCGTGCAGCGGCGTGTAAATCAGCTTAAACGTATCCGCCACCGCCCGCACCGCTTCCGGGTGCAGCTGCTGCTTTTTGATTTCCTCCAAAAACTGCCGGTTCAGCTCCGGGCCGACAATCTCCACCAAGCCCTTTGCTATCGCATCGTCCAAATCCATCAGTTTGATATCTTTGAACAGATCAAAACTGTCAATAGCCCGCACCACTACGTCCGCGCCGTCCGGCGGAAGCTGCCCGCCGTCACCGCCATAGACCTTATACCCGTTATACTCCTTCGGATTATGACTGGCGGTGATCATCACGCCCGCACTGCACCCCAGCCGGCGGATACCAAACGACACCTCCGGCACAGAATGCACCGTATCGAATAAGTACACCTTTACGCCGTTTGCCGCCAGAACCCGCGCCGTTTCTTCCGCAAAAACGCGCGAAAAATTACGGGTGTCATATCCAATCAGCACGCCCGCCTGCGCCGCTTCCCTGCCCAGGCCCAGCACATATTTGGAAACCCCCTGGCTGGCCCGGCGTACCGTATATATGTTCATCCTGTTCGTCCCGGCGCCCAAAATCCCGCGCATCCCCGCGGTCCCGAATTCCAACTCCCGGTAGAACCGTTCCTCTATTTCCTTCTCATCTCCTAAGATAGACTTCAATTCCCGCTTTGTATCCGCATCCACCTGGCTTGCGTGAAGCCAGCGTTCATATTGTTGTTTGTACTCCGACAAGCAAAGCACCTCCTCAATCAGTATACAGTTATTATTATACACAATATCTGGAAATTATTCAACCCGGCAATTGGAAAAAATAAGCCCTTGCTCAATCCCATAAATCACGGTGGCAATCGCGTTGGTATTATTGTCCGTACTGATGACGTCCGCCGCATCCAGCACCGCCGGGATCGCATTCGCCACCGCAACGCCCACGCCGGCGTTTTGCACCATCGTCAAATCATTCTCATTATCTCCGATCCCGATGGTAAACGCCGCATCAATCCCAAGCAAGCGCGCCAGCTCCAAAAGCGCCGCCCCCTTTGACGCGCCCTTTGGCAGCAATTCATAGTAGCGCGGGTCGCTCTGGACAAAATCATAGCTGCGCGTAAACGCGGAAGTCAGCAAGCCGTTTTTCACCAGCGGCAGCTCCTCCGGCTTTTGAATAAACAGCGCTTTTTTCCATGGTTCGGCAATATCATGGTAATCCACAACCAGCTCCGGCAGCCGCTCCACCCGGCGGTGCGCCGCAACCAGTTCGTTCTCCCTGCAAAAATATACATGCTCCGCCGTACAGACTTCAATGCCGGAAAACGGGTAGTTTTGCTCCACAAATTCAATAACCCGCACGGCGCTCTTGTCCAGCGACCGTTCCCACAGCATTTTTTTATCAAACGGGTCATAAATCCCGCATCCATTAAAACAAATCACAGGCGCATTCGGCTCCACCATCGCCAGCGGCAGGCCCAGGCCCAAAACAGTCCGGCCCGTGGCAAATGTAAACAGCCCGCCCTCTTCTTTAAAATATGCAATCGCCTTTTTATTTTCTTCAGAAATGGTCTTTTCCGTTGTCAGCAGCGTGTCATCCAAATCGCTGCACAACAGTATCCCGTCAAATTTTCCCATATTTGCACCTCCCACTGCACTACGGTACTATTTTATTATATTCGCTGCACCTTTGAAAAGCAATGCGCAAAGTACTCAATAATCCCCTTGAAATCCTTGGTTTTTTGTGTAGTTTTCGTTGAAAAATAGATGAAAATAACAAGGTAAAACCTTGAAAAATCCGAAACATTCTGTTATAATGAAAAGATACTGATAAAGGAGGCGCCCCGATGAAAATTACAGAGGAAGCAATTAAAAGCATCTGCTCCGCCACAATGTATAAACGCGGGCTGGACTATTTCAAAGAAGGGCGCGTCCATATCAAGCTGCGGGAGGAACAGGCCATCGGCGCATGGGTGGACGACGACGAATTATATAATGTCCGCATCACGATGAAAGGGGATAAAGTCGGCGATTATTTCTGCACCTGCCCCTATTACCAAACCATGGGCTCCCCCTGCAAGCATATCATTGCAGCGCTGAAGCTGCGCCAGGCGGAATTGCTGGAGGGCGACGCGTTCCAGGATGAGAATGATAAAATTGCCCAGGGCTTTTGCAAGGCCTTTGCAGCTTACAGCGCGGAAAAAACCAGGCTCAACCTGGCTCTGGCCGTATCTGTCACCACGACGGCGCAACATTCCTGCCGCTATGGCGCCGCGTTGCGCGTTGGGTTTGACCAGCCGTCAGAAATCCGCGGCACAGAGCAGTTTCTGGATTGCTATCTGCACAAGCGGCCCTTTAAGTTCTCCAAGCACCAAAGCTACGATTTCAACCAGTGTTATTTTGACGCACCGGCCCAGGCGGTTTTAGATGTGCTTTGCGAGGCATATCAAAACACTTCTGAAAACGCCCAGATCTATGTGCAAAAGCTGAATGAAACCGCCTTTGGGGCGTATACCTTCAAGCGGCTGCTGCCGCTGTTGGCCGGGATTGACTGCACCTATGTCATCGACGGCGTGACGCTGCCCAATCTGCGCATCCGCCAAGAGGACCCGGACATCCTCGTCGATGTAGCCGCCACGGATGACGCAATCAACCTGTCCGTTTGCGAAAGCGGCACGGCGCTGGTTCCAGACGGCAGCTATTTCTTCTACGAGGACGATATCTACCGCACCAGCCCCGAATGGCGTTCCTGGTTCATGCCGGTCTACCATGCCCTGATGCAGGAGAACCGGACGCAGCTGGATTTCAGGGGGAACACCGCCATCGACTTCGCCACCGCGGTCCTGCCGGCGCTTCGCGGGCAGCACGGCGTAGTCACATCGGGGCTGGAGGATTTGGTCATCGACGAAACGCCCCGTTTTGAACTGTATTTCGACCGGTACGGCGATGGGATTTCCTGCGCCGCAAAAGTGCTTTATGGCTCCGTCTCCCTGCTGCTGCCCGCCCCGCAGCAGAAAAATGATAAAATAATCGTGCGGGATATGGAAAAGGAGCAGGAACTTCTGTCCTTTTTTACGTTATTTTCCAGAAAAAACGGGCTGTTTATCCTGGAAGATGAAACCGCCCTCTATGACTTTTTATTTTACGACCTGAAACGGCTGGAAAAACTGGCCACACTTTATTTGAGCGACAGCTTTAAGCGGCTGAAGGTATCGGCGCTGCCGCAAATCAACAGCAGCATCCGTCTGAACAGCGCTGTCGACCTATTGGAGTTCAGCTTTCAATCCACGCTTTCCACCGCTGAAATCATCGGCATTTTGCGGGCTGTGAAGCTAAAGCGGCGGTTTTACCGCCTGCCGGACGGCGCTTTCCTGGATTTTGAAAAAACGGATATGCAGGCCATTACGCTGATGGAGCATCTGGATTTTAACGAGGACGATGTTCAAAACGGACGCAAATCCTTATCCAAGTACCACATGCTGTACATGGAAAGTCTGGTGCAGGATGGCGCCGTTCATGCGGACAGCAGCTTCCAGCAATTGGTGGGCAGGCTCCACAGCATCCGCGCCGATATCCCGCCGGCTTTGAACCAGGTTTTGCGCGGATATCAGAAAAACGGCGTCCATTGGCTGAAGCAATTGTCCGAACTGGGGCTGGGCGGTATCCTGGCGGACGATATGGGATTGGGAAAGACCCTGCAGGTCATCGCGTTTGTCATGAGCGAGCGGCCCCGGCTGCCCGCGCTGGTAGTGACGCCCAGCGCGCTCACCTACAACTGGCTCCATGAGATCCAGCGGTTCGCCCCGGAGGCGCGGGCGAAAATCGTGGACGGCACACAGCCGGAACGCGCAGAAAGCCTGCAGGATATTATAGACTATGACTTTATCATCACGTCCTACCCCCTGCTCCGCCGGGATTTGCCCATATACAGCGGCCTGCGGTTTTCCTTCTGCTTCATAGACGAAGCGCAGCATATCAAAAACCCGAAAACCATGAACGCGAAAAGCGTGAAAAAAATTAAAGCGGAACGGTATTTTGCCCTGACAGGCACGCCCGTGGAAAATTCGCTGACGGAGCTATGGTCTATTTTTGATTTTGTGATGAAAGGCTATTTATACTCCCATCGGGAATTCACCGAGCGGTTCGAACGCCCGGTTGTGCGGGAGGACGACCAAAATGCGCTCAGGCAGCTGCGCCGGCGCATTAAGCCGTTCATCCTGCGGCGGATGAAGAAGGACGTCCTTTCAGAGCTGCCGGACAAAATTGAAAACACCGTTTATGCTGATTTTGTCCCCGAACAAAAACGGCTGTATGAGGCGTACATGGCGGCAGCCCGCAGCGAAGTAACTTCCATTCTCGCCGCAGGCGACAACCGCATCCGCATCCTAACGCTGCTCATGCGGCTCCGGCAGATTTGCTGCCATCCAAAGCTGTTTGATGAAAACTACAAAAAGGACAGCGGGAAGCTGCTGCTTTTGGAGGAGCTGCTCGCCTCCGCCATCGCGTCCGGCCACCGGGTGCTGCTCTTTTCCCAATTTACGTCCATGCTTTCCATCATACGGGAACGGCTCGACAGTATGGGGATTTCCAGATTTTACCTGGATGGCGGAACGCCCGGCGCAGAACGCACCAATATGGCGGCCCGCTTCAATGCGGGGGAAAAGGAAGTGTTCCTGATCTCCCTGAAGGCCGGCGGGACAGGGCTGAACCTGACCGGGGCGGACATGGTCATTCACTATGACCCCTGGTGGAACCCGGCGGTGATGGACCAGGCCTCCGACCGCGCCTACCGCATCGGGCAGACCAAGGCAGTGCAGGTCATCAAGCTGGCGGCTCGCGGCTCCATCGAAGAACAAATCATTAAATTGCAGGAGAAAAAGCGCAGCCTGGCGGACGGCGTTATCAAAGAAAACGCTGCCATGCTTTCCGCGCTGACAAAAGAGGAATTATTGGACTTATTCAAATAAATAATTGCTTCCGGGGCAAAAGCCGGGGGTATCGTAAAATAAAAAAAGCGCTTACGCGCTTTTTTTATTTTACAGCTGCTCCATGGTTTTGATGCTTTCCAGCACCTTTTCCAGCATGGCTTTATACTTCACTTCTTTTTCCCGCTCTTCATTGACCACCTTCTCAGGCGCCTTGGAAACAAAGCCCGGATTATTCAACTTGCCTTCCACTCGTTTAATCTCGCCTTCCAGCTGCTTCTTTTCTTTGGTAAGCCGCTCCAGTTCCTGCGTTTTATCAACCAGTTCATCCAGTGGCAGGAACACTTCCGCGCCGTCTATAACAATGTCAACCGCATTGGAGCTGACGCCCGCCTTATCCGTCTGGATGCGGACTTCGCTGGCCGAAGCCAGCTTCTCAAAGAACACGCGTCCGTGTTCAAACACCGCTTTCTGCTCCGTCACAATGATCATTTTGCTCTTCTTGGACGGTGGCACATTCATCTCCGCCCTGCGATTGCGCACCGCGCTGATAGCGCCCATAATCAACTCCATCTGCTTTTCCTCTGCAGGGAACTCCAGCGCCGCTTCAAACTGCGGGAACCGGCTGATGACAATGCTTTCGCCCTCATGGGGCAGGTGCTGCCAGATTTCCTCCGTGATAAACGGCATAAACGGGTGCAGCAGCTTCATGGTGTTGGACAATACATACGTCAGCACCTGCTGCGCCGTTGTCCCTGTCGGGTTTTCCTTGTCAAACAGCCTTGGCTTCACCAACTCGATGTACCAATCGCAGAAGTTATCCCAGATGAAATCGTACAGCTTGGACACCGCAATGCCCAACTCGTATTTATCCAGATTCTCCGTCACCTCTTTGACGACGGTGTTATATTTCGACAGAATCCACTTGTCCTCCAGCTGCAGCTCCGCTGCATCCGGCAAGCAATTCTCCGTAATGTCCAGATTCATCAGCGTAAACCGGGAAGCATTCCAAATCTTATTGGCAAAATTCCGGCTGGCCTCCACGCGCTCTGTATAGAACCGCATATCATTGCCCGGTGCATTGCCGGTGGCCAGCGTGAACCGCAAAGCGTCCGCGCCGTATTTGTCAATAATCTCCAGCGGGTCAATGCCATTGCCCAGGGATTTGGACATCTTCCGCCCCTGGGAATCCCGCACCAGGCCGTGGATGAACACATGCTCAAAAGGTGCTTTGCCCGTGTGCTCCAATGCGGAGAATATCATCCGCGCCACCCAGAAGAAGATGATGTCATAGCCCGTCACCAGCACACTGGTGGGATAGAAATAATCCAGCTCCGGCGTCTTGTCCGGCCAGCCCAACGTGGAGAACGGCCACAGCGCAGAGGAGAACCAGGTGTCCAATACATCCTCATCCTGCCGCATGGGCGCGCCGCACTTCGGGCACACATGCACATCCTCTTTGGATACCACCATTTCGCCGCAGACGTCACAATAGAACGCGGGAATCCGGTGCCCCCACCAAAGCTGGCGGGAGATACACCAGTCAAACACATTCTCCATCCAGTTCAGATAGATTTTAGAGAACCGCTCCGGCACAAATTTTACGTCCCCGCGCTTCACCGCTTCAATAGCGGGCTTCGCCAGCGGCTCCATTTTTACAAACCACTGCTTGGAAATCAATGGTTCCACCGTCGTCCCGCAGCGGTAACACTGCCCCACATTATGGGCGTGATCCTCTACCTTTAACAGCAGACCCTGAGCCTCCAAATCCGCAACAATTGCCTTGCGCGCCTCATAGCGATCCATCCCCTGGTATTTGCCGCCCAGTTCGTTGATGGTTGCGTCATCGTTTAAAATCCGGATGGTCTCCAGATTGTGCCGCTTGCCCACCTCAAAGTCATTGGGGTCATGGGCAGGGGTGATTTTCACACAGCCCGTCCCAAATTCCTTGTCCACATATTCATCCGCCACAACGGGGATTTCACGCCCCACCAGCGGCAGAACCAGCGTTTTTCCAATAAGGTGCTGATACCGCTCATCCTCCGGATGCACCGCTACAGCAGTATCGCCCAGCAGCGTTTCCGGCCGCGTGGTGGCGATGATGACAAATTCGTCCGAATCCTTTACAGGATACTTGATATGCCAGAAATGCCCGGCCTGCTCCGCATGCTCCACCTCCGCGTCCGAAAGCGCAGTGATGCAGTGCGGGCACCAGTTGATGATTCTGGAACCCTGATAAATCAAGCCCTTGTTGTAGAGGTACACAAACACCTCCCGCACCGCCTTGGAGCAGCCCTCGTCCATGGTAAACCGCTCCCGGTCCCAGTCGCAGGAGGAACCGATTTTCTTCAACTGGTTGATAATCCGGTCTCCAAAGTGGGCCTTCCAGTCCCACACCCGTTCCAGGAATTTTTCGCGCCCCAAATCATAGCGGGTCAGGCCCTCGTTTTCCCGCAGGCTCTCCTCCACCTTGATCTGCGTGGCAATCCCCGCGTGGTCAGTACCGGGGATCCACAGCGCGTTGTACCCTTGCATCCGCTTGTAGCGGATGAGGATGTCCTGCAGCGTCTCGTCCAAGGCATGCCCCATATGCAGCTGCCCCGTGACGTTTGGGGGCGGGATGACGATGGTAAAAGGTTCCTGATCCGCATCCGGCTCCGCATGGAAATACCCGTTTTCCGTCCAAAATTTGTACAGCCGGTCCTCCACCTGGCTGGGGTCATAGGTTTTTGCAATGTTTTTGTTTTCGTCCATCTATCTATTCCTCCTGTAATTTTTACCTGTCTGCGGCGGCAATCATAAACAGGTGATCGCCAAAATAAAGACAACCACGCCGATCACAAGAGCCGCCAATTTCACTCGGAGGACCTCCTTTTCGTCCGGCTCTTCCCGTTTCAAAAATTTTTTCAGGACGAATTTCGCCCTATAGGTCATAAACAGCGCCACCGCCGCCAGGAGCAGCAGCACGCCAATTGCGAAATACTTCATTTCCGCCTCCATACTGAAATAATCCTGTGTTATTTATTATAGTATAAGCGGCGCAAAAAATCAAGGTAATTCTTCCAGTTCGTCAATGACGTTGTGAATCGCAATATTCACCAGCTTATAGAACGAGATCCTGTATTTTTCTTTCAGCCGCTCTACCTCCCGCAGTGCGCGCTCCTGGAACAGGATCGTATGCTTCACCAAAAGCTCGTTGGAACCGTCATACAGCTGGACGTTCTCCTGCTCTGCCAGTTCCAGGATGCAGGCATTGATAATTTTGCTGATGGATATCTCCAGCTTGTCCGCCACCTCCTCCAATCTGGTATACAGCCTATCGTCAATGTTAATGGTCTTTTGAACCAGCTTTTCCCTGCCGGGCAGCCTGTCTGCAATCGCCACGTCAACATTCCTCCGTTTCTTTATATATTTTTTTACAATTCCTTATAATTGATATTATGCACTATAAAAGCACGTATCATAACTCTATTTAGTCATTTTCATTGATAATGTATGAACATTGATTTTTTCATCAAATTGTGTTAATATATAAAAATCATACAGGCGAACCCGAATTTGCATAATCGCATCTAAATTGAGAATACTAACAAGGCACAATCAATTTGGAGGGGAACGGTTTGACTGTAATTGGGATTTTGGCGCCGGAAAACGTACGTAAAATAGAAGCAACGTTAAGGAAAATGTTTTCCCAGAACCATAAACGCGTGGCGACGGTGAACGGCATGTCCACCACGGAGGATGAATTGTATTCCCTGAAACGCATCGGCACGGACTACTGCATCATCCTGTTCAACAAGGGGCGCATCTGCCCGCACTATGTGGACATCCTCATTATAGACAATTCCAAAAATGAGAACATCATCTCCTACGACCTCATCAAATGCATCTCTCCCTCCACGCGGCTCATTTACAACATTGACAACCAGTTCCTGCCCCGCATCGAGCATCCGAACGCAATCGACTACGGCCTGTCGCGCAGCGCCACGGTGACGGTTTCCAGCATTGATCCCCAACGGGACGGCACGTCGTTTGTATACTGTATCCAGCGCCCGTTCCGCACGTTGTTTGACACGCGCCTGGAGGAAGGGGAACTGCTGGTAAACCTGTCCTTTGAAAAACAGGATGTATCAAACCTGCTCCCTGCGGTCACCTGCGGCCTCCTCTGCGGGCTTCTGACGAATGATAAAGTAAAAATATAGCATAAAAGCCCCGGCTGCGGAATAAATATATTCTATGTAAATAAGGAGGAATGCATATGGAAAACTATGCCTATAACAACCGGGCCGAGGTGATTG
>DVND01000079.1 GCA_018714645.1 Candidatus Avimonoglobus intestinipullorum | reverse complement strand
CGTGGAATAAATGCGGTAATCTTTCGTAAACTCGAGAAAGACTGCGATTCATTCCGTTTTTTGAAGCTTTTTGATATGCACCCCAAAAGTTAGACACTTTTGGAGGTGCATATTTTTATGGGGAAAATAGGAAGAAAAAATAGAAATTATAATGCAGAATTTAAAATTAGTGTTATAATGGATATGCGAGAACAACATCTGGGGTATAGAGAAACTGCACGGAAATACGAATTAGGTACAAGCGGCAGCGTCGTAAATACGCTTAAACGATGGGAACACATATTCTTAGAAGAAGGAGCCGAAGGTCTGATGAAAGAAAGACGGGGCAGAGCTTGTAAAGCAAGCGGAACAAGAAAAGGTCGTCCCCCTAAACTTGATAAAACAGTTGAAGAAAATTTAATTGCAGAAAATCAGTATCTTAAAATGGAGATAGACTACTTAAAAAAACTGAGTGCCTTAGTTCTTGCGGAAGAGCGAAAGAACGGCAAAAAGCGTTGATTATCGCTGAATTAAGGCAAAGATATCCGCTAAAAAATTTGCTGAAATTGTCCGGCATGGCAAGAAGTACTTTTTACTATTATCTAAAATCAAAAGATGTAGATAAATACAAAGAAGTTAAAGACGAAATACTTGACATATTCAATCAAAACAGAGGAAGATACGGTTATCGTAGAATTTTATCTGTACTAAAACAAAAAGGATATACAATCAACCATAAAACTGTATTAAAATTGATGAACGAACTTAACATTAAAGGAAAGCAACGTAAAAATGACAAATATCATTCATACAAAGGTGAAATTGGTAAAATTGCGGATAATCTACTTAGAAGAGATTTTTATGCATCAAAACCATTTGAAAAACTTACAACTGATGTAACTGAATTTAAAGTGTGTGATGACAAAGTGTATTTATCCCCAGTAATGGATTTATACAATCGTGAAATTGTATCATATTCCATTTCGTCAAGTCCAAATCTGTGGCAAATCAGAGAAATGCTTGATGGTTTATTCAATAAACTTCCTGCCGATGCAAGACCTTTGTTTCACTCTGATCAAGGCTGGCAATACCAACACGTGGAATATCAACGATTACTTAAAGAACATAACATCATACAAAGCATGTCCAGAAAAGGAAACTGTATGGATAACGGAGCAATGGAAAACTTCTTCGGCAGATTAAAGGTTGAAATGTTTTATGGTGAAAAGTTTGAAAGTGTTACCGCTTTCATTGATGAATTAAAAAGATATATTGACTACTACAACAATGAAAGAATTTCTATGAAACTAAAAGGAATGAGTCCGGTACAATACCGAACTCATTCACAAGCAAGTTAATATTTAATTTTGTCTAAACTTTGGGGGGCACTTCATTTCAATGAAACACTGTCCCTTTATTTTTTATAAATCTTCGTGTACTTCAACCCCATCGACGGTGATGCCAATGTCTTTGTACATCGGCATGCCGGTTCCCGCGGGGATCAGTTTTCCGATAATGACGTTTTCTTTCAGGCCCAGCAGCGGGTCGACCTTTCCCTTGATTGCCGCATCCGTTAAGACCTTTGTGGTCTCCTGGAAGGAAGCGGCGGACAGGAAGGAGTCTGTCGCCAGGGATGCCTTTGTAATACCCAACAGCACCGGGGAATAGGTGGCGTGTACGCCGCCGCCGTTTTCATCCAGCGCTTTGTTTGCATCGTTCAGCTCAAAGATATCCACCAGGGAGCCAATCAGCAAATTGGTATCGCCTGCGTTTTCAACGCGTACCTTGCGCAGCATTTGCCGCGTGATGACTTCCACATGCTTGTCATTGATGTCCACGCCCTGCATGCGGTAGGTGCGCTGCACCTCGCGGGTGATATACACCTGCACCGCCTGGGGCCCTTTGATATGCAGGATATCGTTGGGGTTCACGGAACCGACGGTCAGCTCGTCGCCCGATTCAATGACGTCCCCGTCCTGCACCTTAATGGTAGAGCCGTATGGGATGACATAGGTTTTCGCTTCGCCCAGTTCATCGTTGGTGACGGTGACCTCGCGCCGGCGCTTGGATTCGTTCACTGTGATGGTCCCGCCGATTTCGGAGATGATGGCAAGCCCCTTCGGGCGGCGTGCTTCAAACAGCTCCTCGATACGCGGCAGACCTTGGGTGATATCGCTTCCTGATGCAACGCCGCCGGCGTGGAAAGTACGCATGGTCAGCTGCGTGCCCGGTTCGCCGATGGACTGCGCCGCAATAATGCCGACCGCTTCGCCGACATTTACCAGCTCGCCGGTGGCCAGGTTCGTGCCATAGCACTTTGCGCAGACGCCGACACGGGATTTACAGGACAAGACGCTTCTGATATACACCTTTTTAATTCCCGCGTCAACAATTTTATTGGCCTGGATATCGTTGATCAAATCATCCGCATGGGCAAGGATTTCGCCCGTTTCCGGATGCACCACGTCTTCCATTGCCACACGGCCTAAAATCCGGTCGTGTAGCGGCTCGATGATTTCCTTGCCGTCTGTGATTTCCGAAACCCATTCGCCCTCTGTGGTGCCGCAGTCCATCTCACGGACGATGACGTCCTGCGAAACGTCCACCAGACGGCGGGTCAGGTATCCGGAGTCCGCCGTACGCAGCGCCGTGTCGGTCAAGCCTTTGCGGGCGCCGTGGGAGGAGATGAAATATTCCAATACGTTCAGGCCCTCCCGGAAATTCGCGCGGATCGGGATTTCGACTGTCCGCCCCTGGGTGTCGGCCATCAGGCCGCGCATTGCCGCCAGCTGCCGGATTTGGTTGACGCTTCCGCGGGCGCCGGAATCCGCCATCATGAAGATGGGGTTGAATTTGCCCAGATGCTCCATCATGGCGTCAGTGACTTCGGCGGAGGCGTTCGCCCAGGTCTTGATGACCTGGTTGTACCGCTCTTCGTCAGTCAGCAGGCCGCGGCGGAATTTTTTGACGATTTTTTCGATATCGTCCTCCGCCTGCGCCAGGATTTCCTTCTTCTTTTCGGGCACTTCAATGTCAGACACGGCGACGGTGATCGCGCCGCGCGTGGAATATTTATAGCCGGTAGCTTTGATTAAATCCAGTACTTCTGCGGTCTGGGTCGTACCGTGCACACGGATGCAGCGGTCAATAATTTTCCCAAGCTGTTTTTTGCCTGCCACAAAATTGATTTCCAATTCGCAGGCCTTTTCAGGGTCTTTCCTGTCCACATAGCCCAAATCCTGCGGGATGTTCTGGTTAAAGATGATCCGCCCTACCGTCCCGTCGACGATTTTGGAATAGTGTTCGCCGCGGATGGTTTTTTCCGCCAGGAACCGGATCGGCGCATGCAGGCCGACTGCTTTGTTTTCATAGGCAAGCAGCGCTTCCTCGGGGGAGGAGAACACTTTCCCCGCGCCCTCTTCTTCCTCATTGATCAGCGTCAGGTAATAGCTCCCCAAAATCATATCCTGGGTCGGGACGGTAACCGGATGCCCGTCCTGGGGCTTTAACAGGTTGTTGGCGGACAGCATCAGGAAGCGGGCTTCCGCCTGCGCTTCCGGCGACAGCGGCACGTGCACCGCCATCTGGTCGCCGTCGAAGTCCGCGTTGTACGCGGTACAAACCAGCGGATGCAGCTTCAGTGCGCGCCCGTCAACGAGCCGCGGCTCGAATGCCTGGATCCCCAATCGATGCAGCGTGGGCGCGCGGTTCAAAAGCACCGGGTGCTCTTTGATAACGTCTTCCAAAACGTCCCACACTTCGGGTTTCACCCGTTCCACCATGCGCTTTGCGCTCTTGATGTTGTGCGCCAGCCCGCGGGACACCAGCTCCTTCATGACGAAGGGCTTGAACAGCTCAATTGCCATTTCTTTCGGCAGGCCGCACTGGTAAATTTTCATTTCCGGGCCGACAACGATAACGGAACGGCCGGAATAGTCCACACGTTTCCCCAGCAGGTTCTGGCGGAACCGGCCCTGTTTTCCCTTTAACAGGTCGGAAAGGGATTTCAGCGCGCGGTTGCCGGGGCCTGTGACCGTCCTTCCGCGGCGGCCGTTGTTGATCAGCGCGTCCACCGCTTCCTGCAGCATCCGCTTCTCGTTGCGGATGATGATATCCGGCGCGCCCAGCTCCAGAAGCCTGCGCAGCCGGTTATTCCGGTTGATGACGCGCCGGTACAGGTCGTTTAAGTCGCTGGTGGCGAACCGCCCGCCGTCCAATTGTACCATCGGGCGCAAATCCGGCGGGATCACCGGCACCACGGACAAAATCATCCATTCCGGGCGGTTCCCTGAAAGGCGGAACGCCTCCACGATTTCCAGCCGTTTGATGATCCGCGCTTTTTTCTGGCCCTGGGAGTTTTCCAGCTCCTCTTTTAATTCCTTGGAAAGCGCGTCCAAATCGATTTTCTCCAGCAGCTCGCGGATTGCCTCCGCGCCCATGCCGGCCTTGAATTTATCGCCGTATTTTTCGTATTCGTCGCGGTATTCCCGCTCTGTCAGAATCTGGTTCTGCATCAGGTTTGTTTTCCCCGGATCGGTGACGATATATGATGCAAAATACAGCACCTTTTCCAAATGGCGCGGGGATAAATCCAGCATCAGCCCCATGGATGAGGGGACGCCCTTGAAATACCAGATGTGGGAAACCGGCGTTGCCAATTCGATATGCCCCATCCGTTCCCGGCGCACCTTCGATTTTGTCACTTCGACGCCGCAGCGTTCGCAGACAACGCCCTTATAACGGATTTTTTTATATTTTCCGCAGTGGCATTCCCAGTCCTTGGTGGGCCCAAAGATTTTTTCGCAGAACAGGCCGTCCCGTTCCGGCTTCAGGGTGCGGTAATTAATGGTTTCCGGCTTTTTCACTTCCCCGTGGGACCAGCTCCGGATGGTTTCCGGCGAGGCCAGCCCAATTTTAATTGCTTCAAAGCTATTGAATTCTAACATGAAAAACCTCCAAACATCCTATTCTCGCAGTGTTTAAAAATCATCCATTGTGATGATGTTGCTGTCCTCTGCTTCGGCCTCTTCCTCTTCGTCGTCTATAAAGGATAAATCCTCGTCCAAATCCTCCAGGTCGTCCTCGCCATCCATGTCGTCCAGGAGCATGTCGTCGGGGAGGTCTTCCAGCTGCGACGCAACACCGTCGCGGTCTTCCATTGCTGATAGAATATCGTCTTTTTCTACATAATCGTTATCGTCGTCATCCAGCGACGCGTCCAAATCGATTTCCTCCATATTGTGGTTCAAAATCCGGATATCCAGTGCCAGCGACTGCAGCTCCTTCACCAAAACCTTGAAGGATTCGGGGATACCCGATTTCGGGATGTTTTCGCCCTTGACAATGGCTTCGTATGTTTTCACGCGGCCCACAATGTCATCGGATTTTACCGTCAGGATTTCCTGCAGCGTGTACGCCGCGCCGTATGCCTCCAGCGCCCAGACTTCCATCTCGCCGAACCGCTGCCCGCCGAACTGGGCTTTACCGCCCAGCGGCTGCTGGGTGACGAGGGAGTACGGGCCGGTGGAACGGGCGTGGATTTTATCGTCTACCAGGTGGTCAAGCTTCAGATAGTACATGATGCCGACGGTAACCGGATTGTCAAACTGGTCGCCGGTGCGTCCGTCATAGACGATGGATTTGAAATCAGGCCGCAGCCCTGCCTTTTCAAAGGCTTCCTTCAAATCCTCATCCTGCGCGCCGTCAAACACCGGCGTCGCGATTTTGATCGCTTTTCCCAGCTGGTCGCCCAATTTCCGATAGGCGTATCCTAAGTGCATTTCCAGTACCTGCCCGATGTTCATACGGGACGGGACGCCCAACGGGTTCAATACGATTTGCAACGGCGTGCCGTCCTCCAGGAACGGCATATCCTCCTGCGGCAGTACGCGGGAGACAACGCCCTTATTCCCGTGGCGGCCCGCCATTTTATCGCCGACGGAGATTTTCCGCTTTTGTGCAATGTAGCAGCGGACAACCTGGTTCACGCCCGGAGACAATTCGTCCCCGTTTTCCCGGGTGAACTTTTTCACGTCCACAATGATGCCGTTTTCCCCGTGGGGGACGCGCAGGGAGGTATCGCGCACTTCGCGCGCCTTTTCCCCGAAGATGGCGCGCAGCAGCCGCTCTTCGGCGGTGAGCTCCGTTTCGCCTTTCGGCGTCACCTTACCCACCAGGATGTCCCCGGCGCGCACCTCCGCGCCGATGCGGATGACCCCCTGGTCGTCCAGATCTTTCAATGCATCCTCGGATACGTTGGGGATATCCCGGGTGATTTCCTCAGGCCCCAGCTTCGTATCCCGGGCCTCGCATTCATATTCTTCGATGTGAATGGATGTGAACACATCGTGTTTTACCAATTCTTCGCTGATGAGGACCGCGTCCTCATAGTTATACCCCTCCCAGGTCATGAACCCGATCAGGATGTTTTTGCCCAGCGCCAGTTCGCCGTTGTCCATGGCGGGGCCGTCCGCGATGATATCGCCCTGTTCCACGTGCTCGCCGACCTTGACGATCGGGCGCTGGTTGATACAAGTGGACTGGTTGGAGCGCGCGAACTTGATGAGCTTATGGCGGTGCTTCACACCGGTGCCGTCGCCCTTGATGATGATTTCATCCGCGGAAACCTTTTCCACGACGCCCGCTTCTTTGGAAAGCACGGCGGAGCCGGAATCCCGGGCGACCTTGTATTCCATGCCCGTCCCGATGATCGGCGAGTCGGTGGTCAGCAGCGGCACTGCCTGGCACTGCATGTTGGAGCCCATCAGCGCGCGGTTCGCGTCGTCGTTTTCCAGGAAGGGGATACACGCGGTTACGACGGAAACCAGCTGCCGGGGCGAAACGTCCATGTAGTCGATTTCAGAGCCGGGGACTTCCAAAATTTCATCCCTGTAGCGGGCGGAAACCTTTTTATCCATAAACCGCCCGTTTTCATCCAGCGGCTCATTTGCCTGGGCGATGATATATTCGTCCTCCATGTCGGCGGTCATATAGACAATTTCATCTGTGACGCAGCCGGTGGCCTTGTCCACCTTGCGGTAAGGCGCCTCTATAAAGCCGTATTCGTTGACGCGCGCAAAAGTGGCCAGGGATGTGATCAGGCCGATGTTCGGGCCTTCCGGCGTCTCGATGGGGCACATGCGCCCATAGTGGGAGTAGTGCACGTCGCGTACCTCAAAGCCCGCCCGCTCTCTGGAAAGGCCGCCGGGGCCCAATGCGGAGATTCTCCGTTTATGCCGCAGCTCTGCCAGCGGGTTGGGCTGGTCCATGAACTGGGACAGCTGGGAGGACCCGAAAAATTCATTGATTGTGGCAATGATCGGACGGATATTAATCAGCGTTTGGGGCGTGATGATTTCCATATCCTGGATGGTCATGCGTTCGCGCACAACGCGCTCCATGCGCGCCAGCCCGATGCGGAACTGGTTTTGAAGCAGCTCGCCCACGCAGCGCAGGCGGCGGTTGCCCAGATGGTCGATGTCATCCAGCGCGCCGACGCCGTTGGCCAGGTTCAGCACGTAATTGATGGAGGCCATCATATCGTCAATGGTGATGTGTTTCGGGCTCAATTCGTCGATGCGGTCGTAGACCATCTTTTTTGCGGCCTCGTCGTTTTCCGCTTTTGCCAGGATGTCCTCCAACACGGAGCGGCGCACCTTTTGGATGTGGAATTCCTTCAAATCCATGTCCATGTATTCAGACAGGTACACCATGTCGTTGGAGAACACGCGCACGCGCCGTTCTTCTACCAGCAGGTCCAGCTTGTTTACACCGGCGCGCTCGATGGCTTCCGCCATTTCTGCGCTCAGCGCATCGCCTGCCTGGGCCAGGATTTCGCCTGTGATGGGGCTGACGACGTCATCCGCCACGGTTTTGCCTTTGATCCGTGCGGCGATGCCCAGCTTTTTATCGAATTTATACCGTCCGACCCGCGCCAGGTCATACCGCTTCGGGTCGAAGAACATATTCATAATCAGGGATTCCGCGTTTTCCACGTTGAGCGGCTCACCCGGGCGCAGGCGTTTATAGATTTCCAGGAGCGCCTCATCGCGGTTGGTGGTGGGGTCTTTTTCAAAGGTCGCGGAAAAGCGCGGGTCTTCCCCGAACAATTCCTCGATTTGCCCGTTTGTCTCAACGCCCATGGCGCGGATTAAAATGGTGACAGGAAGCTTCCTGGTCCGGTCGATGCGGACGGAAAAAATGTCGTTGGAATCGGTTTCATATTCCAGCCATGCGCCCCGGTAGGGGATTACGGTGGAATTGTAGAGGGGTTTGCCGGTCTTGTCGCGCTCGAAGCCGTAGTAGATACCGGGAGAGCGCACCAGCTGGCTGACGATGACGCGTTCCGCGCCGTTGATGATGAACGTGCCCTGTTCGGTCATCAGCGGGAAATCGCCCATGAAGATTTCCTGCTCCTTGATTTCGCCGGTTTCCGTATTGATCAGGCGGACGCTGACCCGCAGCGGCGCCGCATACTTCGCGTCGCGCTCCTTGCATTCCTCGACGGAATACTTGGAATTGTAGTCCAGCTTATAGTCGAAAAATTCCAGCACCAGGTGGCCGGAGTGGTCTGTGATGGGGGAGATGTCGTGAAATACTTCGCGCAGGCCCTCGTCCAGGAACCACTTGTATGAATTTTTCTGCACCTCGATCAGATTCGGCATTTCTAAAACCTCATTGATTTTAGAATAACTCAGTCTGGTGTTTTTGCCCAATTGTACCTCATGCACCATTCAATTATCACCTCGTCATTTTTTATGGTAAGAATTATGGCATTTCATAAAAAACACTTGATTTTTATCAAAACTTATGTTATAATAGCGCCATGAATATCATAGCGGATACTATGCCCATAATAATACCATTATACAATATTCTATGATATCACGCAATTTTCAATATGTCAAGGGGCATATTGGATTTTTTTTGAATTTTTTTTGGAGCAGGCCAATTGGAGGGGAGTTTATGCCGCAGTTTGTATTGAAGCATGAGTATGTGCCCGTTTCTTCCTATTTTATCGAGCATCATATGCGGGAAGCAAACGGGACGTTTGTAAAGGTTTACCTGTATGCGCTGAATCTGGCGTTTGAGGGGAAAAATGTGGAGACCAGCTATATCGCGAAGCAGCTGAACCTGCTGGAGAGCGATGTGATGCAGGCGCTGGAGTACTGGAAAAATGCGGGTATTTTGCGGGAGCGGGACGGGGTCATCGAATTTGGGGACGGGACGCAGCCGGCGCAGGCCGCCGGGGAGCCGGAAAAGCCCGCGGAGAAGCCGTATGCGATGGGCGCGGTGGCGAAGGCCATTTCTGAGGACAGCAGCCTATCGGACATGATGCAGTTCGCCCAGAACATTTTGGGCAAGCCCATCTCCTCGCAGGACGCGGAAACGCTGTACTGGTTTTATGATAAGCTTGGATTTTCACCCGAGGTGGTGCTGATGCTGCTGGAATACTGCGTGTCCAAGGGCAAGACCAACATGAAATATATCGAAAAAGTGGCGGTCACCTGGAGCGAAATGGGCATCCGGGAGCTGGAGCAGGTAAATTGCTTTTTTGAGGATGAGCAGAAGAAATCGGGCTATCTGTACGGCCTGAAAAAAATACTGGGCATTAAGGATCGCCCCTTGAGCCAGAGCGAGGAGCAGTATTTGATGAAATGGCGCGACGTTTGCGGCATGAGCGAGGAGATGGTGGCGCTGGCGTATGAGTATTGCGTGATGCAGACGGCGAAGCTGTCGTTCCCGTATATGGATAAGATTATTGAACGGTGGCAGAAGCAGGGGATTAAGACCGTCCTGCAGGCGGAGGAGGATAACCGCGCCTTCCGGGCAAAGAATGCCGGCGCGCCGGACTCTTTTGGGAACGGGCTGGACCATGAGGAACTGGAGCGGCTCGCCCGCAAACGGATGAATCACGAGTGAGATGTACATAAAAGCGGAAGGGCAAGCATGATGTGCTTGCCCTTCC
>DVND01000078.1 GCA_018714645.1 Candidatus Avimonoglobus intestinipullorum | reverse complement strand
GTAAAACACGTTGTACTGTGGAAGCTGGCGGAATCTGCCGAAGGGCACAGCAAATGGGAAAATGCAAAAATTATCAAGGAAGGGCTGGAAAGCCTGAAAGGCGTGATCCCCTGCCTGAAATCCGTACAGGTGGGACTCAATGAAAACGGCGGGGATTTTGACTTGGTCCTTCTGACCGAGTTTGATTCCATGGAGGATTTAAAGGCCTATGATACGCACCCCGAACACGAAAAAGTCCGCGCTTATGTGCGCAAGGTGATTGAGCAGCGCGCCAGCGTTGATTTCACGTGCTGAACAGTTCTCGCAGGACGGCCTCCAAAAAACAGCGGCGCTGTGCCGCTGTTTTTTTAATTCATCGTAGCCAGATGCTCGTCATAGGTCTCTGTGAAGATATGGCTGCCGTCGTTTTTAGTTGTATCCGTGTGGTAGTACAGATAATTGTGTTCCTCCGGATGCAGCGCGCCTTCAATGGCTGCCAGCCCAGGATTGCAGATCGGCCCCACCGGCAGACCCTTGTTCCTGTAGGTATTATACGGCGAATCCACGTTTAAATCACTGTTCATCACCCGCTCCATATCGTAAGCACCGTCAGACACCGCATAGACCACGGAAGCGTCGATCTGCAGCCGCATATCCGCCGCAAGACGGTTCTCAATTACGCCCGCAATCCGCGCATTCTCCGATTCCAGCTTCGATTCCCGCTGGATCAGCGCCGCTTTGTTCACCACATCGTACACGCCCTCAAAATCATCCGCCACCGTTTTGTACTGTTTTTCAAACTCTGCCAACATGGTGCGTACGACATCCTCCGCCGAGGCTGTTTTATAAAATTCATAGGTCGATGGAAACAAAAAGCCCTGTAACCGGTATTTCTGCCCTTCTTTCTGGGGGATGTACTCTATAAACGCAAAATCATACTCTGCCGCCAGGGCCGCTTCATAGTCCTCCGCCGTCCCCAGGCCGTTCTCCACGCACCGCTGTACAATATTTTCAACGGAATACCCTTCAGGGATGGTAATAGACAGCGTATCCTTCCGCGCGCCGCCGGTCGCCAGCGCTTCGATTACCTCGCTCGTATCCATCCCCCCCTGTAATTCAAACTCCCCAAACCGCAGCTTTCCATAATATTCAGAATTGCGCACCGCAATCAGGAACAGCAGCTCGCTGGAAATGACGCCGTTATCCTTTAACACCGCGGCAATATCCCGCGTATTGCTGCCCTCCGCAATGCTGACTGTGACTGTCTGTCCCTCCGGCAGGGCCGGCCCCCTTAAAATAGGAACCACAAACACACACACAAGCGCTAAAACGATGATTAAAATCAAAACGATGATTCTGCGGCGTTTTTTACGGCGTTTCCGCAGTTGCCGCTCCCTGCGCCGCCGCTCCAATTCCTCATAGCTCTCAAACTGCTCCATTTCCCCACCCCTTTCTTTAATAAACAAAGTCAAATTCCAGATCGCCGATGCGGACGGTATCGCCCTCCTGGATCCCGGCGTCAATCAGGCCGTCAATAACGCCTTTATTTTTCAACGCACGCTGAAAATACTGCAAACTCTCCTCGTCCGAAAAGTTGATGCCGCCCCCAACGGCCTCAATCCACGAACCGGATACGACATAAACGCCGTCCTCCTTTTCGATGCGGAAGCCCGCGTCATCCAAATCCGCAGCCGCCGGCACATCGATCTCCATTTCCGGTTCAAAGACCTGGATGGGCGGCAGCTTCGTCAGTGCGCTGTAGGTGTGCTTCATCAGGTCTTCCACGCCCTTCCCGGTTGCTGCTGAAATCTCAAACAGCGGCAAACCGCGTTTTTGCATCTCCTCCTTAAACCGCAGGAACGCCGCCTCATCCTGTATAATATCCGTCTTGTTTGCCGCCACAATCTGCGGCCTGCGCTCTAATTCCAAATTGTATTTCGAAAGCTCCCCATTGATGATATGAAAATCCTCCAAAGGGTCCCGTCCCTCGATCCCAGACACATCCACCACATGGATCAGCAGCCGCGTGCGTTCAATATGGCGCAGGAATTCATGCCCCAGCCCGACGCCTTCGCTGGCGCCTTCAATGATGCCCGGTATGTCCGCCAGTACAAAGTTCATATGTTCCGCCAGTTCCACCACACCCAGGTTGGGTTCCAGCGTGGTAAAATGGTAATTCGCAATTTTGGGGGCGGCTTTGGTCGTCCTGGCCAGCAGCGTGGATTTGCCCACATTGGGAAAGCCCACCAGCCCCACATCGGCCAGCAGCTTCAATTCAAGAATGATTTCCCGCTCCGCG
This sequence comes from Candidatus Avimonoglobus intestinipullorum, assembly GCA_018714645.1. Lineage (GTDB taxonomy): Bacteria > Bacillota > Clostridia > UBA1381 > UBA1381 > Avimonoglobus > Avimonoglobus intestinipullorum. The sequence goes on along the minus strand of DVND01000078.1, from coordinate 577 downwards.
CCCTGCTGCCCGTTTTTCGCAAAATTGGGGGTCTGCCGGGTGGGCGTTGCGAAGTGTGCATTGCCCCAGCCGCCGTTTCCGCCTCTCGCCAGAACGACGTCCTTGTCCGGGTCAGATAAATCCGCAAGGATTTTATTGGTCTCGGCATCCCGGATCACCGTCCCCCGGGGCACGCGGATTACAATGCTTTCGCCGCGTTTGCCGTTGCAGCGTTTTCCCATGCCGTCGCCGCCGGCCTGGGCGATATATTTCCGCTTATACCGGAAATCCATCAGGGTGGTCAGGCCCAAATCCACGCGGAAAATCACGTCGCCGCCCCTGCCGCCGTCGCCGCCGTCCGGCCCGCCTGCCGCCACATATTTTTCACGGTGGAACGCAATCGCTCCATTCCCGCCGTTCCCTGCTTTTATATAAATCCGCGCTTTGTCAATAAACATAAAGGTTCCCTTCCGTATTTTTCATAATATGGTCTATTATACCCTAATCTGTCGAAAATTACAAGAACATAATAGAACAAATAAAAACCGGGGCGTATTTGTACGCAAGAAGTATAAAAACTGCCGGCCTCAAGGCCGGC
>DVND01000077.1 GCA_018714645.1 Candidatus Avimonoglobus intestinipullorum | reverse complement strand
GAGATCCAGGCGTATGGCTTTGGAGCGAGCTATTATGACAAGCTGGCAACCATGATTGCGTCCAAGGAGATCCCGGATGTGATGTTCATCAACGATGTGTCAAACTGGGAGCCGCTTGCAAAGCAGGGGGTATTGGCGACAATCGATTTGGCGACGGTGGAGAAAGCTGCGCCGGACCATTACAGGCACGTCAACGAAACCAATGAGAAATTGTGGGAGGTCGGCAAGCTCAACGATACGATGTATGCAATCCCTAAGACGATGGGGAAAGAGTATAACACAACCGTATTTTGGAACAAGAATTGGCTGGATGCGGTGGGGATCACCGAGGTGCCGGAAACGTTGGAAGAATACGAGGAAGCGTTTGACAAAATCGTGAACAACGACCCGGATCAAAAACGGGCAAAAGGACACGTATGCAATTTCAGGGATCGGCGGGAACTATTACCGGCAGTTCGACTGGGTGTTCGGGGCATATGGCGTAATGCCGGAGATGTGGACGCTGGAAGACGGGAAGGTCGTCAACGGGACGGTGACGGACAAGGCGCGGCAGGCGCTCACAAAGCTGCATGAATGGTACAACAAGGGCTACATCAATCCGGAATTCCTGACGGACGATCAGGGAACGATCAACAAACGGTTCAACATGGACGGCATTGCGCTGACGAACACCAGTTTGAACAACTATACGGACATGACGCCGCAAGGCAGGGCAAACCTGGAGCAGGAGGCGCCCGGATTTGCGGATAAGCTCACATACGGCCCATTGCCGGCAGGCCCTGAGGGGGACCGCGGCGACTGGCTGTGGGGGCCGCTGTCCAATTTCGTATGCTTCGGGTCGCAGCTGGAAGGGAATACGGAAAAGCAGGAGGTTATCCTGAATATCTTGAATGATTTGAATTATGATGAAGAAACGGCGTTAATGGCGGCGTATGGAATTAAGGGCGAATCGTATGAATTCTATGATGAGGCTGTCGGCAAGACCTCCGGGATCAGGCAGATCAACAATTATGGGACGGACGCAAACAAAGGGGCGGAATTGGGGATCGGATTCTTCAACCTGCTCAAATGCGGCGGATGGGCGGATAAGAGTATCACGGATTTGTATGAAACCCCGGAATTTATAGCGGAACAGGAACGGGTCGCAGATTGGGGCAATTACAAGGATCTGCTGATGCGGGCAAATACGGCGTCGACGCTGACGTATGCAACCACATTACAAACGTTAAAAACAAACGCATACAGCGAATTCATAACGGGGACCAGAAGCCTGGACGACTGGGATGCGTTTGTGGAGGAATATATGAATGCCGGCGGGGCGGTGCTCCAGCAGGAGGCACAGGAATACTATGACAGGGTTATAAAGGATTAAAGGAACAGTTGGCAGCCCCGAAGGAAGGAATGGTGGCATGAAAATCAAAAAAACGGGAAGCGACAGGGTATTAGACATTGTATGCTATTCGATTGTGACAATATTTTGTATATCGGTTTTGATTCCGTTTTGGAATGTGTTCACACAGAGTATTACGCCAAAGGCGGAACTGACGCTTGAGTTCAAGCTTTTCCCGCAGCATCCGGACTGGAATGCATGGGAGGTCGTGGTATCGTCGGGGTATATGTGGCAGTGCTTCAAAAATACGGTGGTCAGGACGCTTTTAGGGACGGTGATATCGCTGGTGATGTGTGTGAGCTTTACATATCCGTTATCAAGGGATGAGTTCCCGGCGGGGAAATTTTTGCTGACGATGATCACCATTACCATGTTCTTCAACGGGGGGGCTGATCCCGACCTATCTGAATATTTCCGATTTGGGGTTGATGGACACGGTCTGGGCGCTGGTCATCCCGGGATCGCTTTCGGCGTTCAACTGCATCCTGTTGAAAAACTTTTTCAAGCAGCTGCCGGAAGGGCTGGTGGAAGCGGCGAAGATCGACGGCGCCAATGATATCCTGATATTATGCAAAATCGTATTGCCGCTGTCGCTGCCGATCCTTGCGACGCTGGCGCTGTGGTCGGTTGTGAATCATTGGAATGAATGGTTTAACGCGTTGTTATACATCAACGACCGGGGGAAATATGTATTGCAGATCATGATCCGGGAGCTGCAGACGACGGTTGCGGCAATCACAGAGGGGGGAGCCGGCGTGGATGCGTCGGTGGCGCCGCCGTCAGAGGCGATTGTGGCGGCGTCGAACCTGTTTGCCATATTGCCGATCATCCTGGTTTACCCGTTTATGCAGAAATACTTCGTAAGCGGGTTGACTGTGGGCGGAATTAAAGGATAAGGGTGAGGCATATGAAGGTTAAAACAAATACACTGCAAAAAACAAGACAAAAACCAGGATGGAACGGTTCAAAATATCCTTCAGCAAGAATAAATACCTTTATCTGCTGGCGCTGCCCGGGTTCATCTATCTGATCCTGTTTGCATACAAGCCCATGGTGGGGCTGCTGATGGCGTTTGAGGACGCTGCTGTCGCCAAGCACGGGGCTCGTGAACAATTTGCTGGTAAAGCTGGGGTTTGAGCCGGTATATTTTCTGGCGGAAAAGGATATGTTCGTGCCGATCCTGATCATCTCCAACATCTGGAAAGAGGTGGGATGGGAAACGGTAATCTATCTTGCGGCGCTGGCGGGGCTCGACCAGGAGACGGGGGAAGCGGCGATCATAGACGGGTGTACAAGGTTTCAGAAAATCCGCTATATCAATGTGCCGTATCTGCTGTCGACGGTGGCAATCATGCTGATTTTGCGGATGGGGGGCATCCTGAACGCAGGGTTTGACCAGATATTCAACCTGTATTCGCCGGCCACATATGAGGTGGCGGACGTGCTGGACACGTATGTATACCGGCTGGGGATCCAGGGGTTCCAGTATAGCCTGTCCACGGCGATCGGCCTGTTCAAGTCCGTGGTGGGGATCATCATGGTGCTGGTAACGAACTGGCTGACGAAACGCCTCAGTGACGGCGAAGTTTCTATTTGATATGAGGGGGAAGCGGTTTAAATGACAGTTTTTAAGGATCAGGCACAGCGGGAACGCTGGGAAAAATTGATTGAAATATATCTTGACGATGTCAGGGGCAGCGTGTCAGCGGATGGCACGATCACCGGATTTTTTGATGACAGCCCGGATGTGGCTTTGCGGGAACGGATGTGGGTGGCATATTCGCTCCTGAGCGATACGCTGGAGGAAAGCATCCAAAAGGCCAATCAAATTATAGAACGGTCCAACATGATTACGGACGCGGGCGAATACACCTGCTGCCATTTTGTGCCGATGATTGCGGCGCAAATGATTTTAAAGCACAGGGAAAAACTGAGCGAAAAAGCGTATGACCTGTTGTTCAGATATTTGTGTGCAAGCGGAACGCCGGCTTGCATTGGGCGTGTTGGCGTTTTACCATAGGAACCTGGGGAAAATGTGCGGCCCGTATTCAAGGGCGTATGTTGTGGATTCAACCGCATCTGTACATATGGTGGATTTTTGGCTTTATTCGGTATTGGGAATAAAAACCATATCAGCGTTGGACGAGATGTTTGACAAGGAGAAACGGAACCGCGTGATGCATGGCAGCAGGTGGTTTGAAACGGTGCAGTTCATTTGGGTTTCGAACTGCGAATACCATGCGGGAGAAAAAATGATAGAAGAGGCGCTGGCGCGCGGTTTTCCCTATGAAGTACGGGCGACCTGTGAATATTCTTCATCGAGATGCGACGCTTCCGGCGGCAATGAGGATGCCATCTATCCTGCCGGTGAAAACGAAATAAGCTGTTACATGACGGAGGAATATGCAGTCGGCGTGAGCAAAGTGCCGTTTCACAATGGCATACAGACGGAAAGCTTTTACCTTATGTGTAAAAATTGCGACAAGGTGAAGCATTCAAAAGATTTGCAGGCTGTATATCTCCGTTATGTTTTAAATGATGAAAAACCGTTGACGATGCAGCTGCTTGGGGACAGAGGAAGAAAAATCGGCCTGATGAACAAAAATATGGGCTTTATCGGTTACAGGCCGGACAAAAAGCTTGTTGGTGAAACGGTGACAAGCCTGAAGCTTTCAATCCTAATTCCCCAACTATATGATGCGCCTGTGCAGATTGTATGCAAGGAAAGGGACATATATCTGCGCATTTATAATACATTTGTTGCGTTTTATGCTTTAAACCAGGGCGGCGACGTCAGGGTTGAAAAAACAGACGCGTTTACGATGGTCTCCCTCTATAATTATGCAGGGGAAGAAAAAACGTTTACGCTGGAAGAATATTTTGATACTGTAAACGGGGTGCTGTTTGCGGTGGCGGACGCGTCGGAGTGCAGCTTTGAGGCGTTTATGCAGCGGGAAAAATCAATTTCCGACAAGCTGATAAAAACCTCCCATTCACGGCAGAGCCGGTTGAGAACTGTGTGTTTTGAATACGAGGGGAAAAGCCTGGAATTGGAATATGATGTTGCGTGCTGCGGTATAAAATATAGCTTGGTTGATAATATTCTTGCAGAAAATACCTATTA
>DVND01000076.1 GCA_018714645.1 Candidatus Avimonoglobus intestinipullorum | reverse complement strand
AAGCATGGAACCGCTGTTTACGGCGTATTTTACAACCAGGAGAGCGACGACATTCAGATAAAAGCCATTAATATGATGTCCATATATTGCGATATGCATTTAGAAAATGTACAGGATTCCCAATTTTTATTCATCACAAACGCAGTGGACAATCAATTACTGCGGGAACAATATCCAGAATTTAAAAATTTATTTGTGGGGGACGCGACGGTGGAGAGTTACTCGGACACCTCCACCGTTTATGACCGTACCGAGGTGATCGACTGTTACTACAAAAAACCAGGAAAAGGCGTACAACTGATAAAGTTTGTAAAGGATACGGTCATTGACGCGACGGAGGACACGCCGGGATATGAAGAAGGGCTTTACCGGCACGGCATGTATCCGGTAGTGTTTGATTGCCTGTACCCGGAGGAGGATTGCCCGTTTGGATACGGCATTGTGGACGTGATACGCAATCCACAGCGCTACATCGACAAGCTGGATGCAATTATTTTGAAAAATTCCATGATGGCGGGACAGCAGCGGTGGTTTGCAAAGGAAAACGGCGCAGTCAATATGGATCAGTTTCAGGATTTTTCAAACCCGATCATCACGGTACAGGGGAGCCTGGACGAAACGCATTTAAAACCGTTTCAGGCACAAGCGCTCCCAAACCAGATATTGACCCACCGAAACGAAAAGATTGCGGAGTTAAAAGAAGTAATCGGGAACCGGGATTTTCAGCAGGGCGGAACCGCAAACGGCGTGACTGCGGCAAGCGCGATCACGATGTTACAGCAGGCAGGTGAAAAGCTCTCACGCGCCATGATTGACGATTCTTACGACGCTTATAAAAAAATTGTGGTGCTCTGTATTGAATTGATGCGCGAATTTTACAAAGAGGAGCGGATTTACCGCATTACAAACGACCAGGGGGAAAAAGCATTTGCGGCGTTGTCTAACGATATGCTCCTAAAAGCGGAAGAAGAACGGGACGCGTTTGGGTTCCCAATTGGAACCATTTACAGAAATGCGGAATTTGACGTGGAAGTTCTTCCACAGCGGCAAAACCCGTTTACAAGGGAAATGAATAATCAGACTGTCATGACGCTGTATCAGGCGGGATTTTTCAATCCGCAGAACTTGGAAATGAGTTTAGTGGCATTGGAGGCAATGCAGTTTGACGGAAAAGAAAAAATCATGCAGCGGATGCAGGAAATAAACGCGCAGAATCAACTGGTACAGGAACAAATGGCGCAGGCACAGGCCGCGGCTTCCGGGGGCGGGGCAGGACAGTTCGCCCCGACGGAGTTATATGCGGAACCGGGATTGGCGGGACTGATGGATCCGGCAGGCGTTAGTGCGCCAGGCACAGAGGAATTTGTCCCGATTGACATTGGGCAAGGGACCATATGAGAGGAGAAAGAAAAAATGGCACTATGGAATACAATTGGAACCGCGGTCGGAGCGGTTGCCGGAGCGATCGGAAAAAATTTAAAAAAACAAGCCGCGGCACAAATACAAAACAACGGCGCAAATACATCACAGGGGACAGCGGCCGCCACGAAAAAAAATACAAGCGCGCCGGCGGGCATGTATACAGGAGACCCGGCGGCAAGCGGGAAAACGGCATTTGGGACAAACACAGGCGGAAATGGAATTGCAGGAACCAATACAAGTACAGGCGGGACGGCCGTAAAAACGCCTGTGGGCGGTTTTGGGATTGGGAACAATTATTCTGCACAGCGGCGGCAGAACACGTATAACAATCAAGGGCAAACTGCTGTCCGGCAGCAGTTGACAAACGCTGGACTGAAAAACAGCAGTATTGGATGGGACGGGACGAACGTCACTTATAACGGATTAAAATTTAAGCCGGCAACCGTCACAGACGGCGTAAGCTATGCAAACGAGGGCGATGTAAACAACTTTATCCGGGATATTTACAGCCAGGGCGGAGACGAACTTGTCCGCGTGGCGGATTATGTATCAGACACTGGGATTACGGTACAGCCGGTATATGAAAACGGAAAGGTTTATTTGGGAGGGAGAGAGTTACCAGTGGCATTTATTGAAAACGGGCGTTCTTATGCGCCGAAAAGCGTGTTGGATCAAGCATATGCGGCGTTGGCACAGCAGGCGGGCGTAAAACGGGCTGATGAGGCGTATAATTACTGGAAAGACAATTATGCATCCAGGTTGGAAAACGAGTTGGCGGCACTGCGTAATGCGCGGTTTACATATGATTTGGAGAGCGACCCCGCGTACCAGGCATATAAGGAACAGTATGAACGGGAGGGACAGCGCGCCTACAGGAACGCGGCGGCACAGCTGATGGCCCAGAACGGCGGGAACATGACCAGCATGGCGCAGGCCGGAGCGGCGCAGCAGCTGGATTATTACCTGCAGCAGTTAAACGACCGCGTGCCGGAGCTGCAGCAGAATGCCTATGCCAGATTCCAAGACGAACAGCAGCGGAGAATAGACGCTTATGACCGGCTGATGGGATTGGGTGACAGCGATTACAACAGACGCGGATATGCAAATGAATTGGCGCGCGACTATTACAATGAACAGTATGACGAGTTAAAGAACCGCGATGCGGAACAGCGCGCGGCGGAGGCAGAGGAGTATGCGAACAGCTTGTCCCAGTTAGAAACAAAGAGCGCTGCGGTTGACGCCGCAAAAGACGTAGGCCGGTACGACGACACCACAAGCCGGTATGCGGAAACGACGCTGGAGGACGACCCGTATATAAGAGACCGCACAGAGAGCGACATCCGCGTGGACGAGAGCAACCGTATCACTGCATTTGAACTGAAGGAGAGCAATAAATACATGTTAGAACAGATGGCGGCGGAGTTTGGATACAACGTGAAGCTGACACAATTAGAGTATATGAATGAGCAGGAATTGGCACGGCTGAACGCTGATTTAAACAACTGGCTTGACGCACAGAAGAGCGTCCGGGATAAGCAGGCGGAACTGGAGATTTTGAGTGCACAGGACGACTATTCCGCAAGGGAAGAAGCGCGAAAACTGCAGGCGGAAATTGACATAATGAACCGGCAGTTGGAAATAGACCTGACAACGATGTTGCAGGAGCATCATCTGGACGACAGGGAAAATGGAACAGGATCGGAGCAGGCAGAAATTTGGTAATAGCTATTGCAGGGTAATCAAAGGAGGCAGAACTGATGGCAAACAAAAAAATTGGGGCAAAAGACTTGCTTGCACCCTGGAAGAAGGAGCAGGAAGATCCGTTTGCGATAAAAACACCGCTGAAAGCACCCGTGGAATCATCTGTCAGCACATCAAAAAATACACAGCCGAAAAAGAACACGACAACGAAACAGAACAAAACGCCAAAACAGACCGAGCCGAAAGCGCAGAACCAGCCGGAGCAGACGACGGTGGCACAGGAGCTTTTAAACCCGGGAAAACAGCGGGAACAACCGGCAAAAGTTTTTGAATCCTCTGTTCTTACGCGGCAAAAACAAGAGATGAGAAACCGGTTTGTGCCGCGGCCGCGTCATCCGTCTGCGGCAACAGCCGGTATATCGGAAGAACAGAAGGAGCGCAACGCCACGGCTGCTGTGCCGAACCAGATGCAAAAACCAGAAGGGACAACAACGCAGGCTGGGATGACAGGAGCGACACGGGGTGACTATAACCCGTTCGGGGCATACCGCGTGACAAGCGCGATGGGGCCGCGCAATACAGGAATCAAAGGCGCATCCACCAATCACAGGGGGACGGACTATGCCGTACCATACGGGACGGCAGTCCCGTCCCCGGTGACGGGCGAGGTCATAGAGACGGGTTTTAACAACGCCCGGGGGTATTATGTGCGCGTCCGGGACCAAAACGGGTATGTGCATACGATGCAGCATTTATCAAAAATCATGGCAAAGGAAGGGCAGCAGGTCAAAGCATCCGACGTTGTGGCGGCAAGCGGAAACTCCGGCGTTGGAAGCGGCGCACATATGCATTATGAAATCACAGCGCCGGACGGGAGCGCGCGCGACGCACGGACATTTTTTTCGGGCGGGGGCGCGGGGACGCTGCCGGTGATATATGACGGCAAAACAGATGCGCCGAAAAAACAGTCAATCGTAGATACTTCTGCAGTAAAAGATACGTTAACAGGCGCGTGGGACTATATCAAAGGATTGGGAAGCAATGGGCTCGCGGCATTTGACAATTACAGAAAAATATTTACACCGAATACGGGGATTGTCCAAAAAGAAGGACAGAAGGGATTTCAGTCTGCCGTGCGGCAAGGCGCAAACAGTTTAAAAGAGGCGCTGTTCCTGCCGGAGGAGTATCGGGGAACGGCAGCGATTGAAAAATGGAATGAACGACAGGAACAAGAGGCGCAGAAAAATGAACAGAAACGGATTGACACGCTGCGCCAATACAATACACAAACGCCGCAGCAGGAAGATTTTGTGTATTATTCCGGGAAAGGGATGCAGAATAATAATAACGAGATCCAGGATGCGATACGGGATCGGGAAGAAACAGCAGAGTTGTTTTCCCCGGTTGGGCCGGACGGGAAGCCAAAGATTGCTTTAGATATCGAAACACAACAAAATCTCTACATCGATCCGCAGACATTAGAGCCGTCAGCAGTAACGGATCCAAAAAATATTAAATACCTATACACAACGCCGCAGGAGCGGATGATCTACGCGTATGAATTAGGGAAAAACGGAAAAGACGCGGCAGAGGCGTATTTAAACACGTTAGAGCGGGATTTGGACAGGAGAAGGGCGGAGGCAGAGGCAAAATATGTGCAAAAAAAATCGGACGAGCATCCGATTTTAACCGGCGTGCCAACGAATACGAGCGCATATTTTAAGCAACCATTGACGCTATTGGAAACTGGACGGCAGATGGCGGCAAACATCATCACCGGAGAGCCGATGCCTGTGAACCAGTACAGCCAATTCATGCAGGGGCCGCGGCTGTATGACGCGAGTATGGAGGGCATTACAGCAGACATGAGCCCGATGGCAGAACAGGCGACGCGGCTTGGGTTGGGAACGGCGCAAGAACTTGCCGGAATGGGACTGGGAGCAATGGTTGGATTCCCAAGCCTATTTAATGCAGCATCCGCTGCAGGACGCGCAAACCATGACGCGGTACAGCGCGGGGCGACTCCCGCGGAGGCGTTACTGCGTGCCGGGGCAACAGCGGGAATCTATGCGCTGACAAACAAAATTCCCGTGGAAAACTTAAAGCAGATGCTGTTAAAACCGGCAAAAACAGCGCCGCAGTTCGCAAAATATGTTGCGGCGAGCATGGGGCTGGAAGCGGCGTCCGGGCTCGGGTATGCCGTAGCGGAAAAAACAGCGGACAACATCATCATGCGGGACAAGTCCGAATATGAGATCATGAAACAGTATTTACAGGATGAGGCGGGGCTCTCTGAAGAAGAAGCGACAAAACAGGCATTTTGGGAATACTACATGAAGGACGCCGCGGCGCAGATGGCGGGGGATGCGGTTTTCGGAGGAATCAGCGCAGCAGGGGCGATTGGCCTTGGGACGGCGCGAAACACATTCCGTATGCGGGCGGCAGACGGCGCTTCCGGGAAAGTATATATGCAAGCAGGATTGGTGGATGATATCATCAATACCGGGGAATCCTTTGATTCGAATACAGCGGCTTACAAAGCCGCCAAAAAACTTGGCGACAAGTATTTTGACGGGGAAAAGGTACGTTATGCAGATGTGGGAAAACAAGTACGCCTAAATGAAGCGCAGTTTGCGGAGTTGGAGCGGCAGAATGCATTGCGTACATTCCAGGACGCAGAGCAGAAGCGCGTGCAGGCGCTTTTGGGACAGCCCGTGACAACGCCGCTGTACAAGGAGGTTTTAAAACCGACATTAAAACAGCGGACGCTGATACAGGAGATGAAAAACAATGGAATCAGCGTGACGTTTGTGGAGCCGGATTCCGCCCTGCTTGCGCATACCGGACAGGAGATCAACGGCGCGAACGTGGGCGGGCACAACTTTATCAGCACGACGGCGGAAAACCCGGCGCGCGTTGTTGCGGCGCATGAATTTACACACCAATTAAAAAATCAGAATACACGCGCGTTCGCCGAGTTGGAACAGTTGGCAAAGAAACGGCTGGGAACCAATACGGTCAGCGAAGAATTGGTGGCGGACATCGTGGGGGACGTGATGTCGCAGCCGGAGGCGTACAGAAAGACCTTCCAGCAGAATACACAAATCATGGACAAGCTGTTTGACTTTTTGGGAACATTCAGAAAGCAGGACGGCACAAACGTAAGCGGCGTTGCAAAAGAGTTTAAAGGATTGCAGGACAAGATTGGCGCGATATTGCAGCGCGGGATGCAGGCGGAGGACGCGGGCGCAGCCGGAACGCCGGAGGTGCGGTATCAGATTAAGTGGGACGCAGAAAACAAACCGTATGTGTTGGTTGAAGATGATATTTTCGCGGGTCATGAGGGGGAAAAGCCCCACAAGGTGATCCGGGATTTTTTGAAGCAGCATATTGGAGAGGCTGCGACCATTTTGGAGAGCGGGCAGAAAGTATACCTGGGTAAGGATTTGCCGGGGGAATATGTTCATTCAAAAGGTACATACAAGCTTACGAAAGAAAATTTAGATGCAAAGAACCAGGCTGCACAGAATTTGCCGGAATTAATAGAGATTGCATCCGACAAAAGGTGGATAAAAAACAAAAAGGAAAAACATGCTATTGACGCTAAATATGGGTGGTATAAATATGCAACGCGTTTCCAAATTGGAGCAGATATGTATAAGGCAGACTTGCTAATACGTAATGCCGATAACGGGAAAAAATATTTATATGATATCTTGGGCGTAAAAAAAGAGCCATCCTCATCAACTGCGAATCATTATAATAATGAAACCGTTGTAAATAGGATGAACTCTTTCTTTAACACCAGTATACCACAGAAGGGAACGGATGTCAATACCTATGATATGCAGGATGGGGAAAATGATGCAGGAAACGGGAATGTAAAATATTCCATCAAGCGCGGGACGGATGGGAAAAAGACGGCTTTGGATCTATTCCGCGGGGTATCCGTCGTTGACAATTCCGACGGATGGATGAAGATGATGCGAACCCCTGTGGGAAATGGACAGTATAAATACAAACTGGACTGGGAGCGGCCTGATTTCCGCAAGTTACAGGAAACGCCGGAATACAAACAATTGTTGGGGCGTTTATCGGAGAAAAAAGACCTTTTAAACCCACGATATCAGACCAACGACATCTGGCGGATTTTCAGGGATGTATTTGGAAAAGATTATCCAACGGCAAAAAAACTGTTTTTAGATCCACTGGACGATTCCAAAAAGGCGTATGCGTTTATTGAAAAGTTTTACACGGATATTCTGAAAAACCGCGTGGTGGATGGATTAGGAATCAAGAAAGGGTCAAAACTATCCGAACTGGTGCAAAAATACGGTGAAAAGAAACTGACAAAAGAGGAACTGCAAAACATATCTGATACAGATATGGAAAAAATTCGTGAAGCGGACGGGATTTTCCGTTGGATGTACGACAGTTTGATTGACACGATTAATGATACCAGACGCATCATCTATCCGACTGCAGAGCGGTTTGCATCTGAAAAGGAACAGCAGATCAACAAGGTGCGCGAACACATTAATTTACTGGAACTGGCAACAATGACCGGGGATTTTTCAGATGTGCAGGGCGCAAAAACAGACCAGCGCAAAATTACCAGACTGAACATGGGCGTCAAAAACAGGGAACAACTGGCAAAAAACATCAGCAAAAATGCGCAGGATGTTCTAAATCAGCTTGATGAAAAGATTGCAGAGAAGGAAGGGGAAATTGCAGGGAAAAAGAGAAAGGACACAAAGACATATGCAAAGCTGCAAAACCAGTTGGACAAGTTAAAGCTGCGCAGGGAAGGGATTGAACAATTCCGCGATCAGGAGCAATTGATAAACAACAAACAACTGCAAAGTTTGCAAGCGCTCTTGGAGGAAAATACGCTGGGGTTTGAGAGCAAGATCAAAAACCGGCTGGAAAAATTACGGAGCAGAGAGAAAACATTAACAGATGAGCTAAACAGCGCAGAGAACCGGAAACTCATACCAAAACGAAAGGACTACTACCGGCATTTTCAGGAACTGTCCGGGGGATTCCGGGAGGCGCTTGAAAATCTGGGAAGAGGCCGGGGGCTTCCAAACAGTATGGCGGGGATATCCGAATGGACAAAGCCAAAGGCAAAATGGATGTCCGCGGCACAGCAGAGAACGCTTGAGGACAACACCAAATATGATGCTGTGGGCGGTTTTTTGGACTATCTGCCGGGGGCGGCGTATGCCGCGGCAATTGACCCCAACATTACGGTATTCCGCGGGCTGGAACAGGACGCGCGGAGCATTATCGGCGAAACAAAAACAGATGATGGAAAAACAATCATAAACAAGTCCAACATCAGCGGGTTTTTGAAATTCCTGGACAATTATGCAAATGATTTGGCGGGGAAAACCAATGCCTTTGACAGGGCATGGCGGGACACCATGCCGGAGGCGTTCCAGGCAGTGCACGCAGTAGCAGGGAGAGTGAAATCCAATGCGATCCTGATGAACGTATCCAGCGCGATGGCACAGGGGCTAAACGTGCCGAACGCAATTGGGTATATCCGCGACCCGCGGGCGCTGGTTCCGGCGGTAATGGATTTGATGAGCGGAGCGGTACAGGGAAGCGACGCACGGAAACGGTACAAGCAGTCATCCTTTTTGGCGGAGCGGTTTTCCGATGTATACAGCCAGTTTGACACAAAGCTGTTTCAGCAGCCGAAAAAATTTGCACTTTGGATGCTTGGCGCACTGGATGAGGCAGGGACACGGTATATCTGGGACGCCGCGTACAGAAAAGGCGAGATAGACGGCGCAAAAAGCCCTGCGCGATATGCGGATGACGTGACGCGGAGGATGGTGGCAGGGCGCGGCATCGGCGAGATGCCGCTGTGGCAGAAAAGCAAACTGTTATCCGACATTGCACCGTTTACGCTGGAGGTCGGAAATATGTGGCGCGTACAGCGGGATATCATTACAGAACAGGCAAACAAGGTAAAAGATGCGCTGGCGGGAGATACTGTGAAGATGCTGCCGGAAGGAGAACCGGACGGGGAACGGCCGCGGTTTCGCATGCGGAAAGAAAATAAGTACGCAAAAGCAGCATCCGCCGCAGGCGGAGCGGTTGCAGGGCTTATGATGTTGTACGCATCCAGCTTTATCGCAAATAGTATTGTAAAACAATTGCGCGGCAGCGGCGGTTCGTTCGACCCAATCGGTGCGCTGATGGAAGGAGAAACTGTGCCGGAAAAACTGGGGAACTTAGCCGGAGAAGTTTTGGGCGCAACATCGATGGGACAGGCGGCAGCGGCGCTGTACCCGGAATACGGAATCGAACTGCCTGGGACGGATATCCGGACGCCGGCAAGGGCGGAGTTGTTTGGGGAAAATGACCCTACCCGGTATGGAACAGGCGGGATTTTCAACTTGATTGAGGGCGGACTGGAAAAACCGTTGACCTCTTTTGTGACGCCGTGGGGCGGAAGCCAGATCGACAAGACGATTAAAGGAATTAAAGGCCTCATGGAAGAAGGGGTTTACACGAAAAACGGCCAGCTGAAATACCCAGTGGAACGGAACGCAGAGAACACCGTCAAAGGATTGTTGTTTGGACGGAGCGGATTCCAGGAAAACAGCCGGTATTACGACGAGGAATTGTCGCCGCTTTCAGAAAACCAGACAGAGGAATACAAAAATGCAGAGGACGGACATCAATATTGGGAGGATATATTGCAGGAACGAATAAAAAATCGGGAAGAGCAAGACCAGCGGCCAGATGGCGTGCGCGTGGAGATGGACGGCGCGACATATGTTTTGCCGGAAGGACTGGGCGCGGAATATGAGGCATATTTGGAGGAAAAAGAAGAAACCTGTAAAAAGGTACTACGTTCCGGGGAATATACGATAAAACAGCTGTTTGGGAAAAACATAAAGGT
>DVND01000075.1 GCA_018714645.1 Candidatus Avimonoglobus intestinipullorum | reverse complement strand
AGTCATCGCCCTGCCAGGCAGTGCTGTTTTTTATTGTTGCATCTTTTAAATCGCTGGCGTCGGAAACAGTAATAATATCTGTCACCTCAAAAGCCCGCGTGATAAGGTCTGGTTTTATATAGGGTTTCATTGCTGTATCCTCCTTTTATTGCTGTGCTGCGTCGTCTACGGAGATGGGGTCAAAACTGCATTGCAGAGCATTTTCCTCCCCTTTTATCGTCATAAAGGATTGTGCCATAATCGCATCGCCAAGACGTTCCTGCGGCACGCCGGTCAAGTCGGCGGCAAAGGTATCGCCTTCGTTGATCGTTTGTTCGTCAAATGTAACAGTTGCTTGTAAATTCCAATTCTTTGTGCTTTCAAAAACCTGCAGCGGCAGGATATAGGTGCCGAAGGATTCGATCTCGCCGGTCAGCTGTTCCGCCTTGGTGATAAACCGGATGGTGCCGGTACCGTCGCTGTTGACGATTGCGTCCACAGAATCGGCGGAAATGCTGTTTTCAGCGGGTGCTTTGTCGGTGTAGGTAATTGCCAGCTGCGGTGCTTTATCAGCGCCCGCTTCCTTGGAAGCAAAGGCAATGGGTGAGGCATAATCGTTGCCGATGTCGTTTTCATAGCTGACAGCAAAGCTGATTTCTGTTTCGCCTTTTTCATACGCAGCCTTTACAGCCTCTGTTACGTCGAAATCCATGTAATGCTCCTCCCGCCAGTCGCATTTGACCGGTTCCGCTGCATCCAGCTGCAGCCATAACGGGTGCGTTGCATAAGTAACGGTGTCTTCCTCCCAATCATTGTCCACCAGATGGATTCTGGTGTCATAGAAAGAAATCCATGCACCGGGGAGATTGTCTTTGTCAATCATAAAATCCTTATAACGATTGTTTTCTGTCCACTTGCCCGCATCCCCTTGATAGAGGAAATAAAGCTGCAGCTTCACCTCCTCAATGTCCTCCGCGGAGGAGACAGCCCCCGTCAAATCTGCCAGCGGAAATTTCAGATAGCTGATATGGGATCCGCCCCATGCCGGTAAGTCCGAAGGGTAGACATACGTCCCATCCCCTGTTTTGGCATTCATTGTTTCGATGGTGTCAATACGATGCACCACTTTGTTGGCCCCTGAACCCGTGACTGGCAGTTTTGCGGTCAGCGTTGTACTGGAGCCGTGGTTGGTGTCGGTGACAATGGCCTCTTCCGCCTTGCCCCGCGTGGCTCGGGTGCCAGCGTCGTCAGAGGGCGTGAGCTTCAACGTGCCGGCGGACGCCAGCGTGCCGCCCAGCTGCATGGCAATTGCCAGCGCAGCAGCAAAGGCAATTGCTTTTTTTGCTTGTTTCATTTGCTTGTTCCTCCTGTTCTTTTTTATTTTGCCGCAAAAGCGGCATAAACCTCCTATTTATATTATACAAGGACGCAAACTGGCATACAAGGTGCAGAACTGGGTCTGTGTGGCGTTTTTCTACTTGGAGATACATTCTTCCGGTACAGCAAATAAGTAGAAACATGGAACAATATTCCATCAATTGGGTTTTGTCAGGGACAAGGGGAGCAGGTATAATAAATTTATAGAAACGAGATGAAGGAGGACATAAGATGAAAAAAACATGGGCGGCGGCAGTGCTGGCAGCGGTATTAACGGTGCTGCCTGTATCGTCGCTGGCGGCGGTGTATCAGATTGAGGATGACGCAGAATACAGCAGCGGCGTGCTGTTCAATCTGTTCACGGAAAATCCTCTGGTGGAAAATCCGAAAAATAATTGGGACCGGGCTGAAATCAATGGGTCAAACGATTGGGCCGGTTCGGCAAATTATGTGGGCGGGCATGGCGGCCCGGTCAAGTTTGGGGAGAACAGCCTAAAGATTCAGATGAATAAGAATCAGACGGCAAACGAGGGCCGTGTATTCACGCGAGAGCAGTACGATGTGTCCGGCCTGCGCCGGGAGGGGACAGATTGCTACAAAGCGGCGCTCAGCTTCTGGCTGTACGCGGTGGACGATGCGGGAAAAGAGAACGATTTTTACCCCGTCCGGATACAGATTATCGACAACACCAGCTATAATATCCAGACGATTGACCTTCCGCTGGATGACGGTACGGGGGGTCTGCCCTGTGTCATGCCCAATACGTGGGCGCACTTTGTGGTGCCGTTGGAGAGCGCGCATTATGCGTCGCGGCGGATTGGAGGACTGCGGGTCAGCGTGGTGGCAAAGGACAGTGCCGGCACGGCGGTTGCTTCGGAAGCCGTGCTGTATTTGGATAATGTCCAGATTATCGGGATGGAGCAGCCGCCTGCGCCTGCGGTATCCTTTCTGGATGAAGCGGGAAAGCCTATTGCCGATGGCGCAGTGACAACTGCCCGGGCAATCGCACTGGATTTTGGGACGAATTACATCAATGGCGCGGCATTTCAGCCCCCTGAGGAGCCGGAACGCCAGTTCTTGCCGGCTTACAGCACTGCCGGCTGGATGGCCTCTGCCTGGAGGACGGACGGCGGCAATATCAGCGACGCCCTCAACGGGGACAGCGGAAGCTATTGGTGGATCAATGGGGAACCCAAGCAGGAAGAGGGCCAGTGGTTTTCTTTCAATATGGGTGTAAAGCAGTATGTGGCGAAGCTGGAGCTTCAGACAGGCCGCTGGGGGATCTATAACTACCCCCACAAATTCAAAATCCTGTATTCCGAAGATGGGAATTTATGGATTCCAATTTTAGATACGGCAGGGGGAACCATTCGAGCGAAAGAATTTGACGGTGATGCGCTGACCAGCCTGGGGACGGAAAATGCAGCCCCATCTGTGACGACGGTGGAATTTGAACGGGTGCTGGCAAAGCATTTTAAAATCCAGCTGACCGACAGCGCGTACTACACCTGGAATATCTCAGGCATTAAGGCCTATGATGAGAATACAGAAATCACCGTCCCGCCGCAATGGATGGCGGTGACGGACAGCTCTGGGGCGCGTATTCCCACAGATTTGCAGTTTGACAGCGCCGCAAACCGGTTTGTCCTGCAATTGCAGGAGCCGCTGCAGGCGGGCGGGCAGTATATGCTGACGGTGAACGGCGTTGAAAATATCTGCGGCGTACCCATGGGCTATTGGGAATATCCTTTTGAAACCGATGCAGGAACGCTGCTGGCGGTAAAAAATCTGACGGTTACGGATGAAAGCGGCACACTGGACTGCCTGCGGGCTTCGGCGGAGGTGGAAAACCGGACGGGAACCGCGCGGCGCATTGTGCTGGTACTGGCGGTATATGATGGAAATACACTGGTAGATACGGCGGCGGAAGCGTGGACGCTTCCTTCCCAGCAGGAGGGCAGCATCGTCCATGTGGAATGCAGTGGTTTGGAATGGAACCCGTCCTATGCGGCGCGGGCATTTGTATTGGATGGTTGGGATACATTGGCGCCGCTGTGTGAAACCGTGGAATTTGTTCCCATGCAGTAAAAGGAGGTTACATATGAAACGCAATCAGTTTTTCAGAAGGCTGCTGTGCCTGCTTCTTTCAGCCGGCATGGTAATTGGGATGCTGCCTGCGGCTGCGGCCGCGGCGGCGGGGCCGCTCAGCCCGGTGCTTATCGGGGAATTTTCGCCGGATATGCTTGTCAAATCCCATGAGGTTATCGTGGGGGATTTGGGCAAAATGTTTTATAATCCTCCCGGCGTGGGCAGTTCGGATATTCAGTTCCAGGTAGAAATTTTTCCTGAAACTGTTTTGACATGTGAAATGGAGGGGACACATATGAAGCTGGTGCCCCAGGTGGCGGAAGGCGAGGCAGACGTCACCCTGACAGCCAGCAATGCGTGTACGGACAGCGAAAATCCGCCCACGGTGGTGGATTTTCATGTCACCATTGATTCCAAGCTGGAAGCGGAAACCTATTATGCGGCTTCCAAAAGCAGCCAGACCTTCCTGGCGGACGATGGCAATGCATCCGGGGGAAGGTTTGTGGATGGGTTTTCCCGCGCCAACGCCCGGGCGGTGTTTGACGTGGATGTGGGGCATGCAGGGACTTACACGCTGACCTTCTGCTATTCCAACCAGATGTATACAGGAGAGCATTCCATATCGCTGTATGTCAACGGCTCCAAGCAGAAACGCATCCTGACGCCGCAGACCTCCAACTGGAGCGTCTATAGGATGAACACGACCTCTGTGGACGTCACGCTGCGGGAGGGCGTCAATTCAATTGCGTTCCAGCGCGATTTGTCTGATTCAGGCCAGATGCGGCTGGACTATATCAACCTGGCCTTTAAAAACGGGAATATGGGCGCAAACCGTCCGCCCATGCTGGTAGATGCAAGCCTGCAGCTGGAAACGGCGGCGGAGGATACGAGCAGCTATGATTTAAACCAGCATTTCGGTGACTTGGATACGGATGCATTGTTCTACCAGGCAGCGCTGATTGGCGACAGCGCCGCAGCCGATCTCGCATTGGACGGCAGCACGCTGCGGGTCACGGGCCACATTCCCGGGACCTATCAAGTATCCGTTACGGCGTATGACCGCGACCCGGCAGCGGGGGACGGCGCCATGCAGAGCGCTGCAGCAAAATTCCCTCTGACCGTGCTGGCGGATAACCGCTATTATGTCTCCGACCGGCTCACCGACGCGGACAAGGCGCGGTATACTGTGACGTGGGGCGGCTCCAAGCTGAAATTCAGGGACTATGACCTGGGCGGGGGCCGTGTCGCCTGGTTCGATTGGGGCCAATCCGGGGAATCCTATGTGGATGTGACCTTCGATGTGCCCGAAGACGGGGATTACAGCTTCTTTTTCAACTATTCTGTCAGCGGCAATGCGTCAGATTCATACAATTATTATGTGGATCTCTTGGTCAACGGCACAATGCTGGAACAGAAATATCTGGTCAACGGCAATAGTTGGAGCGTATATAAGGACAGCAAGACCTGGACGGTGCCGCTGAAAGCGGGGAAAAACACCATCCGCTTTGCGGATAATCCCGCTTATAAAACCAATTTGCAGCTTTATTATGTACAGGTATCCGGCATGCCCGCGCCTGTGGCGCCCACGGGCCTGCGGGTTGAGGAACGGGACGGCGCTGCCGTGCTCACTTGGGACAGGAGCCAAAACGCTTCCACAGCCGCTTATCAAGTGTATGTCAATGGCGCGGCTGCGGCGACGGTGACACAGCCCGCAGAAGGGGATACGGTTACTTTTCGGTATAATAACGTGCAGGATGGGCAGACATATGCGTTTGCAGTCTCTGTGAAAAACAGCGGGGGGATGGAGTCGGCGCAAAGCACGCCTGTGACGCTGGCGGCAAGGCCGATTATTCCCGGCGGCCTGACGGCGGCGCTTCTTGAGGCCGACGGTGCGCTGGATGGCGTGCGCCTGACATGGGATACCTCTGCCACGGCGCAGAGCTATGAACTCTATGAGGGGGATACGCTGCTGGGAACGGTGCCGGCCGACTTATCCGGCATTCAGCAGGCCTATGAACACCGGGGCCAGACCGAGGGTGCGGAGTATGTGTATAAGGTGGTCGCAGTCAATGGCGGGCGGAAATCGGAAGCGGCGGAGACATCCGTCCGGTATCAGCGGGATGCCCTGCTTTGGCGGCTGGGCACGCCGGACGATAGTTCGGCGGAATTTTCGGATTACGGCGGCAATGTGGAGCTGGACATTCCCGCCGGCTGGGAAGAGCAAACGGACTGGAGCGCGGTTCCGAAGGGGCTGCATGCTGTCACTGGCGCACAGATGAAGCTCCATTACAATTTGGACAGCATCCCAGAAAACGGATTATTAATGCAGGTGAAAATATTGGATGCACATCAGTGTATCCCCCAGATGGCGGTATTTTCCAACGGTACCATGGCGGGAATGCTGCAAATCACCGGTTTGTCCGGGAACGGGGCAGACCCGGATGAATTTGCCGGCTACCGCACGGATTCAAAGACCGGCAGGCTGATTGGAAAGCTGGCGGACGGACAGGGGGGGTACGGCGCGGATTTCCTGTTTGATATCAACACCCTGCGGCTGGTTGACGAAAGCTTGGCGTCTTATGATCAAAACCAGGTATTATATACCGGGAACCACGAATTTTACGGCAATCCGAATGTGGACATTGTGGCCTGCAACGGCACGGACGGCAATTTTCTGGAGGGCGCGGATGGGCAGCGTTATCCGGTCCATCTGTTTGCGGAGCATAACGGCATGATCCGTTTTAAAGATGCAGAAACCATTGTTGGGCAGGCATACCCGCAGAACCAGGTGACAAAATTTAAGACCACATACCGTTTATACATCCCCAAGGAAATGCTGAAAACCGGCAGGAACGAATTGCTGCTGCGCACCGACCGGGGGCTGTATGCCACGGATTACATCGATCAGTTCACCTGGTGGGAATGGGATTACTTATCCCTCAGTGCGCTTGCCGCGCCCATATCGGATCCCATTCACGGACGGTATAACACGCTTTCCACAAGCTTGGAAGCGCCCCGCGGGGCAGACCGGAGCACCGGGCTGCATTTTCTGCCTTTTGGTGTGAAATGGCTGGGATTTGCCTATACCGGCTCCTATATCCGTTATGGCAACTGGTATGGTGCGGAATATGAATGGGAATCCTCCAACCGGCAGTATTTGGAGCTGCATAAGCAGTTGAATGTGGAACCGATCGCGCTTTACATTTCAGGTACCATCACGCGCGAGGGCAATGATACTCGCAGCGGCCCGGAGGATCAGGTGGCTGCCAATGGGTATATATCGGAAAAATGGAAAGAGCAGATCGCCGGTTATTTTACCCAGTACGGCAGCTTGCTGGGCGGCGTGGAAATTGAAAACGAACCGGGGCTGTTCAAGACGACAAAGCGTTCCCTGACGGCGTTTACAAAATGGCTGGATGAATCCCGTTCCGGTTATGCGCCCCACTTGAAGCTCATCGCGCCGGGCTGGGCATTCCGGCAGGAAACCTATGCCCGGGTCCCCGAGCAGCGGGCGGACATTGACGGCTATGCGGATATGATCGGCGGGCATTCCTATGCGGGCACCGCCGTGGAGCAGCCGCGGGGCGGGCTGCTTTCTGAGACGCTGCTCTCTCATCCGGACTTTGGGGACGGATATGGCAAGGAGCTGTTTATCAGCGAGACCGGCTGTTCCGACGGGCACGGTTTTGGCAATGCCGCGCAGGTATATTATGCAGAAGCGCAAAATACGGCGGTGTTCGACCGGGAGCTCCGGGGCAATTTAGGCTTTGCGCGGCATCAGAATATCCATGCGGGCTGGTATCCTGAATTTGCGGTATTTGAAGATGCAAACGATTGGGATCATTACCAGGTGGAGGAAATCCGTCAGCATGAAGCGCCTGCCGCGGAAGTGGGCACGGAGACCAGGGCCAACGTGCTGCGCCGCCTGAACGGCGCTTACGGGACGCATGGAAAGCCGCTCGCCTACCGCTACACGGAGGCGGATACGTCGCAGTATGAGGCAAAATATGTCCGCGCTGTGGATACGTCCACCCTGCCGGCGCTGGCGACGGGGGCGAAATCGGATAAGGTGCTTGTGACGTTTACCAATTTCGAACGCAGGGACGTTACATTTGATGTGAAAATCAAGATGCCGGAAGCAACGCCCTATAAAGGGGAGCGTTACGGCCCGGGGCTGACATTGGGAGAGGCCCTGTCCTATACCGATGCGCTGGTGCCGGATGCAAATGGCGAGCTGGTATTTCATGAAACCCTTGCCGCCGGCGATACGGTGCAGTATATCCTGCAGGCGCAGGACACTGCCGCTCCCACTGCGCCGGAGGCGTTCACCGGTACATATGAAGCGGACGGCTGGGGCAAGGTGGTGCTCAATTGGGCGCCCTCCTATGACGATAAAGAGGTTGCCCGGTACGTCCTGTACCGCGCAGAACGGGAAAAAGGGACGGACGAGGCATTTTCGCCCTTCACAAAACGCATGACGGTAAGCGGCGTAACCTACACGGACAACGCGGTTTCGAATGGGAAAGAATACCGGTATATGCTCCGGGCAGTGGATTTTTATGGGAATGAATCGCCGGAAAGCGAAGTGGTGCAGGTCGTGCTGCCGGACTTGGACGACGGCAACGACAGCACCGTGCCCTTTGTGGTCAATGTGCATTATAACAATCCCAAAATGGCTTATGCGGGGGATGCCTGGATCCGGGACGACGGCGCCCGCTTTGCCCAGACCACGGAAGAGCCGGACAGCGTGAGCTTTACCTTTGAAGGCTCCGCGTTTGCCCTGTATGGGGACGCGGCGGCGGACGCAGGGCGTTTTGATGTGTATGTGGACGGTAAAATTGACGGCGAAAACGTCAACCCCGCATATTTCAATGAAGGCTCCAATGTCATCGTGTATTCCCGCAGCGGGCTGGATACCTATAAAAAAGACCCGGCCACCGGTGAAACGGTGCTGGATCAAGAGGGCCTGGAGGACGGGCTGCACACGGTGCGCATTGTATTTAAGGACGGCGGCGGCAAACGGTTCCGCCTTTATAAGGCCACCACCAGCAGTTATCCCATTGGTGCGGCGGATTATGAGGATTTTATAAAAACGAATTTCCCGCAGCCTTCCGCGCCCAGCTCTGAGGCAATCGAAAAATTAGAAAACTGTATCCCCGTGCCTTATGCGTTGGATGCGGACGGCAACAAGACCGATGGCCTTCAGGTGATTACAAAGGACGATATGGCTTATAACGGCAATGTGCAGCACCGGGACACGGCGGCTGATCCGCTCATTTTCATCCGCGGCGGCGCAGAAGCGTATTTTAACATCCATGTGGATAAGGACGAATACGGGAAAAACCAGGGTTATTTTTCCGCGACCATGAAAATCAAAGTGACCAGTGACACCGCCGGGTTCCAGATCAAGCGGAACGGCGTGGAATTAATCACGCAGCAGCTGGAGAATACCGGCGGGAAATACGTGCTTCTGCAAACGGAGCCATTTTATATGGAGCCGGGGGACGCATCGGTCACCATTGCGTCAACAGGCGGCTCCGGCTCCTCCTTTGATTTGGAATATATCCTGTTCGATACGCCCTATCCGATGCAAGACAGGGATGATACCGGCCGGTTCCTGCTTCCCGCAAATATCGAAGCAGGGGATATGCCCAAAGCGGCGCTGAAGCCTGATCCGGCGGTGGAAATCAGCCCGGCGCTCAACCAGCAGTCGGATGGCAGCGTGGACAGCGCCCTTGAAATGCCGCTGCCGATTGTTTACAATGCGGCCGCAGCCGGGGAGATCCCGCCGGCTGCCTTTACCGGCGCGTCCGGCGATGCTTCTGCGGCAGGCGGCGCGGTGGTCCTGGGATCAGGCGCGTCTGCGCAATATGATGTATTCTTTAACTACAGCGGGTTTTATAAATTCATCCTGGATGTGGATGGCGCGGCGGGCGACACGCTCAATATCAAAGCCGGCGGCCGGGTTGTGGCGGAAATCACTGTGCCGGAGGGCGGCGGCGCAGCCGCGGCAGAGATGGAAACAGCGCACGGCAGCGCCCATATTGTCAAGGGTGCGGATGTATTAGCCTTTGAAGCGGCGGCGGGGAACGCGGGCAGCGTCACAATCAATAGCATCCGGGTGGAGGAGCTTCCGCTGCCGGATTTGATTGTACAGGGCATTGCCATGGAACCGGCGCAGCCGACAGCGGGCGACGCCGTTCAATTCCGGGCGGAGGTGCGCAATGCAGGCCGCGGCGCGTGGCCGGAAGGGGTCATTGTGGGGATCCCCTTTAAAATCCCGGGCCTGACCACCACCTGGCACGATGCGACCACCGACGGCCTGGCCCCCGGCGAAGTACGGGTACTGGCTGCAAATTCCGGCGGCGCAGGCAGTTCCCAAATTACGCCCGATGTGGGTAATTATACTGTCACGGCGCAGGCAGATGACCAGCAACGCCATATGGAAAGTGTGTACAGTAATAATTTTTTGAGCATGGACTTTGCAGTGGCGTCCTTGTATTCCACCGCCCGGCAGGAGTATGACGCTTCCCTGAAGGAGCTGTCGGTGGAGGAGGGGGTTCTGTCCCCGGCGTTCCACAGCGGTGTGTATGCCTACAACGTATCCGTTCCTGCGGGGACGGCGGCGGTTACGCTGAAAACCGTCCTTTTTGACGATGGCGCGCAGATTAAAATAAATGGAGAAGCCGCAGAAGCCGGGACACAGATGGTTGCTGTCCAGCCGGGGACGCAGGTCATCACCATTGAAACCTTTGACAACCGCCGTTATATCTATGACGAACATATGGAAAAACAGTATATTGAAGAGCGCAGGACCTATACTGTCCGGGTGACGGTGCCGGAGGAAGAAGGGCGCTTGTCCATGCGTATCTGTGATTTTGCATATAATACAGATACCGGAAAGCTCAGGTATGCGGTGTATAATCCCGGCCCGGCGCGGGAGGTATCTTGCTATGCGGCGCTATACCGGGACGGGGCGCTTTTGCAGGTGCACCGCGCGGATATAAACGCGGAAGCGGGCGCCGAGACGCCGGTTACACAGGACCTTGCCATGACAGAAGGTGCGAATCAGATAAAACTGTTTATTTGGGACGAATATATGACGCCCTATGCGTACACAACAACGGAGAAATTTTGATGAATCCCCCTGTGATGCTCACAGGGGGATTCGCTTTTGGGCTGTTTTTTTGGGAGAATAAAAAAACTGTTGTTGCATTCCGGGGCTGTTCGGGGTATAATGTACAATAGGAATAAAAGGAAAGGAACTTACAGCCATGGCGCAACGCAAATCCTTGTCGGCTACGGGTTTTGACAAACCGCTGCTGTTTTTTGTAATCATCACCTGCCTGTACGGCATCCTGGCGATTTTCACGGCGACCCATTCCCTGGGGACGCTGTCCAACGTCATCATCCAGTCTGCCGCATTTGGCTTAGGGATGGTGCTGCTGCTGATTTTGACAATCTTCGATTTTGAACAGTTTGCATATCTGGTGAAATATATATATGCCGCCAGCGTCTTGCTGCTGGTGCTGGTGCTCCTCATCGGGGAGGCAGGGACCTGGGGCGCAAAGAGCTGGATCCGCTTCGGGCCTATCGGGATCCAGCCCGCTGAAATTGCCAAGGTGGCGTTTATCATCACCTTTTCTTACCATCTGACGAGGGTACAGGAGCATATCAACAAGCTTCGTACGCTGTTGCTGCTGCTGGTGCATATGCTGGTAATTGTGGGCCTGATTTTGCTCCAGCCGGACTTGGGGAGCTCGCTGGTGTTCTTTTTCATGTTTTTTGTGATGCTGTTTGTGGCGGGGCTTTCCTATAAATACATCCTCGCTGTGTTAGGACTGGGGGTTGTCATGGCGCCGCTGGCATATTTTTTCGTGCTGAGCCCGTACCAGCAGCACCGTATTCAGGTGTTTTTCAACCCCGACCTGGACCCGCTGGGCAGCGGCTATAACGTGATCCAATCGAAAATTGCGGTGGGCTCCGGGCAGCTTTTCGGCAAGGGCCTGCTGCAGGGGACGCAGAACCAGATGGGCTTTTTGCCCACAAAGTCCACAGATTTTATTTTCAGCGTCATTGCAGAGGAGCTGGGCTTTGTCGGCGCGGTTGCTGTGGTCGCGCTGCTGTTTATCATCATCTTCCGCTGCATCCGCGTGGCCCGCGGCACCACGAGCCTGTTTGGCCGCTATATCTGCACAGGCGTTGCGGCGATGCTGATTTTCCACACCTTTGAAAATATCGGCATGTGCATCGGCCTGATGCCGGTGACGGGGATCCCCCTGCCGTTTATCAGCTACGGCGGCACGTCGCTGGTCACCAACCTGATTGCCGTCGGGCTGGTGCTGAGCGTCTCGCTGCGCAATAAAAAACAGATTTTTTAAGGAGGGCGCGCGCCCTCTTTTTGTATGCATAAATTGCCACTTTTTTTCCAATACTACATGCAGAAAAGGAGTGGATGAAATGAAACAGTACATTGAAATCACAGACATTTTTGCACGGGAGGTCATGGATTCCCGCGGGAATCCGACGGTGGAGGTGGAGGTTTACGCGGGCAATACCATGGGCCGGGCGATTGTGCCCTCCGGCGCGTCCACGGGCGTGTTCGAGGCTGTGGAGCTGCGCGACGGCGAGAAGGACCGCTATAACGGAAAGGGCGTTAAAAATGCGGTGGAAAACGTGAATACAAAAATTGCGGACTGCATTGTGGGCATGAACGTGTTGGACCAGCGGGCGATCGACCAGAAAATGTGTACGCTGGACGGCACGAAAAATAAGGGCAATTTAGGCGCAAACGCGATTTTGGGCGTTTCGCTGGCGGCGGCGCGGGCGGCGGCGGAATGCCTGGGCGTGCCGCTGTACCAGTATATCGGCGGCGTGAACGCCCACACGCTGCCGGTGCCCATGATGAATATTTTAAACGGCGGCGCCCATGCCAATAACAATGTGGACATCCAGGAATTTATGATTATGCCTGTGGGCGCAAAATGCTTTAAAGAGGGGCTGCGCCAGTGCAGCGAGGTGTTCCACGCTTTGAAAAAGGTGCTTTCGGATATGGGAAACACCACCGCCGTGGGCGATGAAGGCGGCTTTGCGCCAAATCTGGAGGCGGACGAGCAGGCGCTGGAGGTAATTGTCAGCGCCATTGAAAAGGCTGGGTATAAGCCGGGGATTGATTTTAAAATTGCCATCGATGCGGCCTCCAGCGAGTGGATGCAGAAGGACGGGACATACAAGCTCCCGAAAGCGGGCACGGTCAAAACCAAGCAGGAATTAATTGCATATTGGGAGGATTTATCCAACCGCTACCCCATTTTCTCCATTGAGGACGGCCTGGCGGAGGACGACTGGGAGGGCTGGCAGGAGCTGACAAAGCAATTGGGCGGCAAAATCCAGCTTGTGGGGGACGATTTATTTGTCACCAACAGCGAACGGCTGAAAAAAGGCATTGACCTGCAGGTGGGCAACTCCATCCTGGTGAAGGTGAATCAAATCGGGACGCTGACGGAAGCCCTGGAAGCTGTGGAAATGGCGCACCGGGCGGGTTATACGGCGGTTATTTCCCACCGCAGCGGCGAAACCGAGGACACCACCATTGCGGACATTGCCGTTGCAACCAATGCCGGGCAGATCAAGACCGGCGCGCCCAGCCGCACTGACCGCGTGGCAAAATACAATCAGTTGCTGCGCATTGAGCAGGAGCTGTGCTTTACGGCGGAGTATGGGGCGCAATGCTGCGGGAAATGAAAAAAGCGGTGAAAACCGCTTTTTTATTTTACCGTGGCTGTTTCGACTCCCGCCGAGTGCATTAATCTTGGAAAGCTTTCCCTTTTCCGCGTTATAAAAACGGGCGGGCCTGTTTCGGCCCCCGCCCTGCAATTTTACTCCCTAAATTTATTTTCCCTATCCCCCCGAGTGCCTTTTCCCACGAGCTGGAAAAGGCACCAAAAGAGCCCGTCCTGCGGACGGCTGGAATTGCGGTTACTCGGAACATTACAACAGTTCCTTTGCGCCCCGCCAATGCGCCCGGTCTGTGCCCTGGGTAAATATTTACTTTATTTTTACAATAGCGAAGTCTGCTGGTACACTTATGAGGCAAAAGGGGAAAAAATAAATCTTTTTAATATTAACTTTCTATGGTTAAACTTTTTATAATTTTTCCTATATAATTTACGTAGATTGTTTAAGTTTATAGGAGGATTTTTATGTTAAAGCGCATTAGAGAACTAAGAGAAGCACGCGGCATTACACCACAGCAGATGGCTACATGTTTGGATATTTCTGTTGAGAAATATTTGAGATTTGAAACCGGGAAAATACAAATGAGAACACCAATTCTGCTTGGTATTGCAAAATGCTTGGACTGTTCCATGGATTATCTATTGGAACGAAGCGATAAGCCATATTTATTATATAATGAAAAAGAATAAATTCCCCTTTGCCCCATTGGCGCGCCGGCGGACTCCACCGCTGCGCCCTGTCGCATCGGGTGGGGCCGAATGTCAAAATTTGTTTTTTCCGAGCGCACCGCAGTGCGCATGGAATCAGGAAAAACAATTTTGACCTGAGGCGCGCATAAAAAGGCACTTTTGGGTACTTTTCCTGCCCGAGGAAAAGTACCCCGAGGGG